>JAADHA010000211.1 GCA_013152105.1 Oligoflexia bacterium
GCCTCGGACTGCCTGGCGGAGTTGGACCGCCACGAACCAGATCTGGTCATGCTCGACCTGATGATGCCAATTGTCAGTGGGCTCGACCTGTGCCGCCTGATCCGGTCCAGCGCGCGCTGGTGCGAGCTGCCCCTGGTCGCCGTCACGGCCTGGACAGATCCCGAGGTCCGCGCCACAGCCTACCGCGCCGGGGCCGATGACTACCTTGCCAAGCCGCTGGTCGAAGAGGAGTTGGGCGCTCGGATCGTCAAGCGGGCTCAGCGAGCAAGCCAGGATCGAGATGTACGAGAACGGGATGGCCTGACGGACCTTCTGCTGCGGTCGCCCTTTCTGCACCGTACCGAACAACTACTGGCCGCGGCGAGACGCCGGGCGGCCTCGTTCTGTGTGGCCATGGTCGACATCGACCACTTCAAGCAGGTCAACGACACGCACGGTCACCTGGTGGGCGACCAGGTGCTGGCGGCCGTTGGCCGTATTCTCAGACAGGGCGTGCGAACCGAGGACTTTTGCGCCCGCTGGGGTGGAGAGGAATTCGCCATCGCGCTGGTCGGCTCCAGCACGGACCAGGCCCAACGGGTCCTGCATCGCTTGCTGGATACCGTCCAGGCCTTTGGCTTCAACGGTGCCCAAAACCAGATCTTCCATGTCAGCTTCAGCGGCGGAGTAGCATGCAGCGAGACGACTCCAGGCAACGCATCCACCTTGATCGCGCAGGCTGACCAAGCCCTGTATCGAGCCAAGGCGGCGGGCCGTCAACGCATACTGTCGTGAAGAAGGACCACATGCGAACCAGACATCTCCGTCATCTGTCCGCAAAGCGACGCGGTACGGTCGCCATCGAGTTTGCCCTGACCCTGTCCCTGCTGGTCGTGGTGGCACTGTCCATCAGCGAGATCGGCATCTTCCTCTCCCAGCAGCAACGCTTCGTCCAGGCCACCTTCGAAGCGACCCGCTTCGCGGCCATCACCCCCGGCTCCCCGACCCAGGCGGATGTCCTCACCCACGCGCTGTACACACTCGAACAGATGGGGATGCCCACCAGCGATCTCTCGCTGTCTGCCGTCTGGGCCACGGATGGGACCGACCAGATCGTAACCGTCACGATGCAGCTCCCTGCGACCGCCCTGGCAGGGTTCGTCAGTCTGCCCGCAAGCTACTCTCAGCAGTTCACAGCCGTCGTAAGGCCCGGATAAGATGCGCACGCTCAGGGACGGCCATCGACGTCGTGGAAGCTACGGTGGGATGTTGATCCTGACCCTGCCGACGATCGTCGGTGCGGGCACCATCAGCGTCGACCTGTCCAGTCAAAAGATCGCGCGCACCCAGCTCCAAGCGGTCTCGGACATCGCGGCGATGGCCGGAACCGACCTGCTCGACGGCACCACGGCCGGCCTGGTGGCCGCCCAGGACACGGCCGCCAGAGCGGCGGCACGTAATTCTGTCGGCGGCGCGCCCGTGGTGATCCCCGACGCCCAGATGCTGCTGGGCGCGTGGGACTCCACGTCGCAGACGCTGTCCACCACCGCGGCCACAGCCGACATCAACTCCATCCAAGTTCAGGCCAGCCGCGACAACCTGGACACCAGCTTTGCCAAGATCATCTTGAACCAGCGCACGATGGGCGCAAGCGGGCGCTCGACCGGCTTCAACCCACCCGACGACGCGGCGAGCGCGGTGCGTTGCTACCTGCCCATCGCCATCCCTGCCTGCCTCTTCGACCTGTACACGACCGACGAACTCTCTGACATCACCCTGGTCCTCAACCCAGCGGGCATCGACAATGCGGGCTGGGGTCGCATCGGGGGCCACCCGAACGCCAGTTGGATCCGCGACCAGCTCGAGGACTGCGAGCAGGACGGCATCGCCACCGTTGGAGATGAAGTCGGCCTGCAGAACGGTGTGGTCAACAGCGCCCTCGACGAGATCCACGACCAGATCGTGGACTCGGAGACCGAGTGGGATGACGATGAGTGGGGCGAAGAGCCGGATCCCATGTGCCACAGTTCCCTGGCCGAAGATGACGATGACGACGGAGGAGAAGACTGCGACGACGAGGACGACGGCGATCATGAGAGCGAAGATGAAGCAGACGACGATGGCAGCTCGCACGCCTCAGGACACAGTGACGATGACCATGGGCACAGCGCTTCCCGTTCAAGCGAGGACGACGACGGGAGCTACAGCGAGGACGACGAGGACAGCGCGCACGACGATGAGGGCGACGATGCGCACGACGACGAGGGCGACGACGCGCACGACGACGAGCGAGCACGACGACGAGCACGGCTGTGAGCACGACAGCGGGCACGACGACGACGGCGACTATGGCAAGACCCTTGAGGGTCCCATCATCGTCTTTGATGGCGGCTCTGACTACTGCGAAGGGTCGGGTGGGCAGTTCAACGGCTACGAGCCGGTGATCGGCTTCGCCTGGGCCGTGATCTACGATGTCCGGACGGAAGGCAGCGCGAGTGAGAAGAACATCCGCGTCAAGATCGACACCGAAGCCGAAGAGGCATTCGGGCTGGTCGGAGGCGGGACGCTGTACGCGGGCGTCACCCACGCCACGCCTGGCGTGATCGTCCGCTGACCGATCCGACACGGTCTCTCGAGGGTGAGTTGTACCATGGAATGTGCCACGGCCCTTTGGAATGCGGAACAGAGGAACAATGTGGCGAGAGCGGGCAGCATTCTTCTTGTAATTTCGGCGACTTCCAAATCATGTCACACTCGCCGAAGTCAGCATGCTTCTTGCAATGGCTCAGGGCGCATCCATGCCAACGGAGATTCCCATGATGTTCGTCCTCCCGCTGCTCCCGCTGCTCCCGCTGCTGCTGCTGCCCCATGCCAGCGCCGCCTCCACGGCCAGCACCCTTCAAAGACCTGCACCAGCTTCCACCCAGGTCCTGGTCAAGCTCGTCGACTTCAAGCAGGCAGACCGCCTGGCCCAGGACTTCGGTCTGGACATCGGGACCACCATCCCTCAGCTCAACATCGTCGCCTTGCATGTGCCACCCTCCGACTCCATGCAGTCCATCATCGGAGACCTCACCGCCGATCCCCGCGTGCTGTACGCCGAGCCTGAACAACAAGTCGAAGCACTCGCCGTTCCTGACCCGATGGAAGGACAGCAGTGGAACTTCCGCCAGATCGGTGCCCACATCGCGTGGCGGTGCGGTGCCACTGGAGCGGGGATCGTGGTCGCGGTGGTGGACACGGGTCTCGCGACCTACGGCGAGGACACACCGAGCTGGCTGCCCGGGGTCGACTTCGTGGACAATGACGATGATCCCGACGATCTGAACGGACACGGCACGCATGTGGCGGGGACGATCGCCCAGACCACCGGCAATGGGATCGGCGTCGCAGGAGTGGCCTATGACGCCCGAATCCTCCCCGTGCGGGTACTCGACGCGGCGGGCTCGGGTACGACCACAAACGTCGCCGCTGGCATGGTGTGGGCGGTCGACGAGGGTGCCGACATCATCAACCTGTCGCTGGGCGGCTCGTCGTCGAGCTCAGCGATCGAGGACGCCGTCGCCTACGCACGCCACGCGGACGTCGTCGTCGTCGCGGCGGCTGGCAATTCCGGAACCTCGGGCGTCTCCTACCCGGCGGCCACCGAGGGTGTGATCGCGGTCGCCGCGACCACCCGAAGCGGTGACCACGCCTGGTACAGCAGCACGGGTCCAGAGATCGCCTTCGCAGCCCCCGGCGGTGACACGACCGGCACGGGTGAGGGTATCATCCAGGAGACCACGAGCGGGGACGACGACGGATCGACCATCTTCGAGGAGCTGGTGGGGACCAGCATGGCGACTCCGCATGTGTCCGCCGCCTACGCGATCCTGCTGTCCCTCGGCGCCAGTGTTGACGAAGCGACCGAGTCCCTGAAGATCACCGCGGATGACCTCGGCACGACCGGAGACGACGACACCTACGGAGCGGGTGAGATCCGCATCGGGGCCGCCACCCGCGTGTACTTGACCGAGCACGTGACCCACGATCCCGCCGAGACCTACCTCATCTGTCATCCTTGAGCCCACCTGGCTAGCTGCCCGAAGGACAACCCCGCGAGGGCTCGTTAGCGTGAACGGATGCACCCCCGCATGCTTCGTCTCGGTCTGGTCCTTTTCGGTGGATGCGTGGGGCTTGTCGCAGCCGAGCTGACCGTACGCGGCACACACGCGGACCAGGCGGCCGTGAACCGCGCCCTGGCCTACAGCATGGCCGATGTCGCCGTCCGCGAACCGGACCCGGGCTTCCTGCAGTATCGCTCCCGACCGGGCGCGCACGGTGTCTTCGACGGGCGTTACGGCCCCTACACGGTCACGATCGGGCCCGACGGCGACCGCGGCGGCCAGCTCCCCATCACCCGCCGGCCCGGCAGCCTGCGGATCGCCGTCATCGGCGCGTCCACGGTCTTCGGTGCCGACGTGAGCGATGAACAGACCCTGCCCGCGCGCCTCCAGGACGCGCTGCGCGCCCGCGGGGTCGACGCCGACGTTGGCAACTTCGGGGTCAGCGCGTGGGTCACCTCGCAGATCGCCCACCAGGGCCGCATGCTGCTGGACCGGGATCTGGACCTGCTGATCTTCATCCACACCAACCAGGGACCGCGACCCTTCCTGTGGCCCGGAGACCTCGACACGGCCGACTTCTCCGCCTGGTTCGACGCGGACCCCCAGCGCTGGCTGGAGAACATCCCTGGGGCCGGGTTGCCCGACCCTCTCCACGTCTTCCTGCTCCAGCACAGCGCCGCGTGGCGACTGGTCACCGCGCGCCTCCGAGGCGAAGCAAACGCGGCGAGAAGACACGCCTACGCGC
This sequence comes from Oligoflexia bacterium, assembly GCA_013152105.1. Taxonomy (GTDB): domain Bacteria; phylum Myxococcota_A; class UBA796; order UBA796; family UBA2385; genus UBA2385. Next base: position 4,831 of record JAADHA010000211.1, read on the forward strand.
TCGGTCGCCAAGAAGTCCTCGCCCTCCAGTCCGACGCTGCCCAGGCCGGGGTCCCCGTCGTGACCCTGCTGTGGCCCGAGGGCTGGGATGGCTGGCCCCAGGATCTCCCTCCCCTGTCGGCCGACCGGGCCGTGGACCTGGACAGCCTGGTGGAAGACCCGGCCTTGAAGGTCGAGCACCCGCCGCCCGAGGGGCTGGCCTGGTACGGAAAGCTGCTGGCCGATCTGGTGCTGGACCGCGGCTGGCTGCCGATCACCACGCCCCCGGCGTCCCCTGTGGCACCGGAACGATGACGACGTCGGGTCGCGCGACCCGCAGCGGCCAGGCCAACTCGCCCTCGCGGCCATCTCGGCGGCGCACCACCTGCACCGTGGCCCCTGGGGGCAGGGTCTTCGCCAGCTCGGCCGCGTGGCGCCGCAGCGCCGTGGCGCCGTCGGTGCTGCACTGCTCGAACAGCTCATCGGCCCCGACCAAGGGCCAGCCCAGCACCGGGACCACGGGCACGGCCGCCTAGGGGTCCCGCCGCCCGCGCACCGCCGCGACCTGGCTGACCAGGGCAAAGGACACAGGCAGCATCAGGGTCAGCGTCAGGGCAAGGGCCAGCCGCCGCCCCCGCAGCCAGGCGCCGAGAAAGGGCAGCGCGGCGACCACCGCGGCCTGGAGATAGCGCGCCTCCAGGCGGCCACCCAGCAGGGCCGCGGTGCCCAAGGCCGCCACCAGGGGTGAGACCACGGCCACTCGCGTCCAGGGCGTGATCTTCCGTTGGACCAGCACGGTGAAGGGCGCCAGCCAGACCAGCGGCGCACCGGCCCACAACGGCGTCTTCAGCAAGGCATCTAGCCCGGACCGAAACCAGCGCGCGTCCAGGCCGCAAGCGTCGCGGGAGGCGCACCGCCGCTGGACAGCCACCAGGTGCCCAGCAGCCCGCCCTTGGGCATGGGGTGGAGCAGCGGCCCCAGGAAGCGTGCCACGGGGAACATCGCCAGGATCGCGCCCGGCAGGGCCCGAGGTGTCGCCAGCAGCAGCAGGCTGGCCGGGAGGGCGGAGGGCTTGACCGCGGCGCTGGCCAGCACGGTGGCGCCGCCGAGGGTGGGCAGCAGCCAGCCGGGTCCGGTCGCGAGCAAGGCCCCCAGGGAAAGAACCGCCAGGGCCGGCGCGTCTCCAGCCGACAGCGCCCCGGTGAAGAGCGCGACTGGGAGGGCCGCGTGCAGCCAGCCGCCCGCTCCTCCCAGGCCAAGCCGGCGCCCCCAGGCCCACAAGGACACCGACGTGACCGGCCCCGCG
>JAADHA010000073.1 GCA_013152105.1 Oligoflexia bacterium
GCAAAGATGTCGACCGCTGGGGCCAGTCCCTCGCGCAAGGTCCCCGACCAGCTTCCCCCGGACGTGGTGGTTGCGCGGCGCTTGCCGGTACTGGAACCACGGGTGGGGAGGGGGTTGGAGACCTGGATGCGAAGTGCATCGATGCCCAGGTGGCGGGCGTCTACATAGGCGGTCGCGGCCAAGCCGGGTGCGATCACGTCCTGTGCTGGGTCCTGGTCGATGACCTGAAAGGCCACGCCGGTTCGCAGTCGCATCGTGGTGGTGCTGCGCGGCGGTCGGGTGTCGTCGTCGATGGTGCCCTGGTCCGCTCGCAGCTCTGCGGCGCGGTCGTTGTAGGCCAGGTGCGGCTTGCCGTTGTGTCTAGCCCGGATGTCGATGTTGGCGCCGCCAGCGGTGCTGCCGATCCGGTAGAGGATGCGGAGGGCCTCGGACTGCGAGAAGGTCTCGCGGATCATGCGCTCGAGTCCCATCAGGGCACCGACCTGGGCCAGGTCTCGGACATTCTTGGCGTCGGCGTCGGAGATCCAGGGACGCTCCCGGTCGAAGGCGGCGATGCGCCAGTAGGCATCCATGGCCGCGGCAGGTGCGCGGTAGATTGGCGAGGCATGGCGCCCAGCCATGACCTCGGTGGTCGACTGCTGCCAGCGTCGCCAGTAGTTGTCGATGGTTCGCAGCGGAGGCTCTGCCGGCGGGTCCATCGCAGAGGCCGCGATGGCCGAGGGACTCCAGATCAACGTGGCGAGAAGCGCAAGTTGCAGCATCAGGTCCCTGTTCCTGGCCGAGTGTGGGCTCAAGCTACCATCCGCAGTGATGATCCGTGCGCCCTGGCGGGGCGCGCCCTGCGCCCGTTGCATGGTTAGGTTGCGGAGATGTCGATCGCGACGAGATCTTCGGTCAGTTTCTTGGATCGACCGGGCCGACACAGGGCTGCCAGGCTTCTCGATGGGTGGCCTGTGCTGGCTGTGCTGCTGCTGCGTCTTGTTCTGTTGGCCTTCCTGCTGCCGCTTCCTGTTGTCAGGGCCGGTCCAAGATCCGATCCGACCGCCCGCCTCGCAGAGCGCTTGTGTCGGCTCAATCGTCTGGAGTGCATCCTGGGTGGGTCAGACCACAGCCGTCTGAGGCAGGCAGAGCGGCTGGTCTTGCTGGATCCAGCGGTCGACCCCAGGCTGGCCACGCTTCGGCTGGATCTGGCCCCCGAGCTACGGGTCGTCGAGGACGGCCCGTCCTGGTCCGCGCCGCCCTGGAGGCTGAAGCCAACGGGGCTTCTGGGTCTGGGTGGTCTGGAACCGACCTACCGCGCTGGCGATATCGAGCCGGGTTGGGCCTCCCTTCGGGCGGGGGCCGAGGGGCAGATCTACCCTGGGATCTTCGAGCTGAGTCTAGAAGCCAGAGCGACGCTGGACCTGGGCTCGTCGGACCCGCCGGTGGGCTTCGATGTACCGGCGGCCTGGGCGGGGGTGGCGACGCACGGGCTGGTGGCTGGCTTTGGCCTGCGTGATCGCTTTGTGGGGCCGGGAAAGTTCGGGTCCTTGATGCTCACCGATAACGCCAGGCCCGCGCCGCTTGGCTCCCTCGCCTGGACCAGTCCGGCCGGACAGCGCCTGGGTCGGGTGCGCCTTGAAGCCGGCGCGGGCTGGATCCCCGGTGAACGCACCGATGTGCAGAATCCGGGCTGGCTGCTGATGGACCTGCGCTGGCTCCCGCTGCCTGAAATCGAGCTGGGCGCCACTCGCGTCGGCATCTTCGGTGGGCAGGGCCGGCCGCTTCCCTCCTTCGGTCAGCTCTTGCTCCCGACAGACCCGCACGTCTACGACGACCCCAACCAGCTCGAGCCCGACCAGGACGAGCGCGCCTCACTCGATCTTCGCCTCACCTTGCCTGTGGGGCGTTGGGGCGGCGTGTCCTCATCGCGGACCGCGGTCGATGGTCTGGACACGGTCGAGCTGTGGTGGCAGTACGGGGGCGAGGACATCATCGCCAACGACCTGGGGGGGATCCCATACCCATCGCTGGCTGGGATCGCGAACCTCTACGGCGCTGAGCTTGTCGCGGGACCACTGGTCCTGACCGTCGAGAACGCGCGGATCCTCGACGACTATTTTCGGTGGTACACCGGCCATCGCATCTACCACGACGGCTTCACCCGGGACGGTCTGAGCATGGCCCACAGCAGCGGCGGCGACTCGATCACCTGGACGGCCGCGGTCGCCTGGGAGGCCAGCGACTGGGGGGTCGAATTGTCCGGCGAGCGTCGCCTGCGGGTCGGCGTCATCGAGTCGCTGGGCGCGAACCTGCTGGCGCTGCAGACGGACGAGATGCGCCACCGCCTCAGTGTGCAAGGATGGAAGCTCACGAACCTGGGTTGGTGGAGCCTGACGGTGGAAGTAGAGCGCCTGACTGGTCAAGACTTCGTGCTCGGAGACGATGGGTGGGGCTGGCGGGTGGCCGTCGGGCGATGACACCGGTGACTTGCCTCGCTACAGAGCGCATACTGCCCACCCTGTCTCTCCAAGGTGTGTGTTGACCGGTGCAGCGATGAACCCCCGACGGCGGCGGCTGTGCGCGGCGACCAGTCGCCTCCAACTCCTGCTCCAGCTCCCGATCCTGCTCCTGCTGGGATGCGGGGGAGGCGGCGAAGCGCAGCCAGCAAAGGCTGATTCCATCGTCGTGGATCCGACGGTCCCGCCCGTGGCGGATCCACCCGTCGACGGACGGCTGGTGGTCCTGGTGGTGGCAGGGGTCGACGCCGACCTGGTGGAGCGGTGGCGATCCGATATGCCAGCTTTCGACCACCTCTCGGCCGGCCGGAACTTGCCCCGCCTGGCCTCGCTGGCGCCAGTGAATGCCCAGCGTGCGGCGGCGCAACTCGCGACGGGACGTCTTGCTTTGGGACCCCGGCTTCTGGGCGGAAGCTGGCTTGATCCGGTCTCGCTGTCGATGCTGCCAGCCCCGGCGCCCACCCTGCCCCTGGGCACCGAACCCTTCTGGGTCACGGCAGCCCGGGCCGGCGTGTCGACTCGCGCGCTGTGGGCGCCCTATGGCCTGCCGCCCCAGCCGGTCCCAGGGCTTTGGGTGCTCCCCGATGGGCTCGCGGCCTTCCCGGGGGCCTCGTCTGTGACCCTGTTGACGCCTGACTCGGTGCCGCCGTCCGGCCCGAAGGACTCGGACCTGGTTCAGCTTCAGGGGGATCCGCCCTGGCAAGCGCAGATCTCCTTGGGCCCTGGGAAACCCTGGTCGGTGGAGATCAGCGAACCGCACCCGGATGCCTACCGGCTGACCGTGGGAAGCACCCGGGCGGATCTGCGCCTGGGCGAGGTAAGCGCTCCGATCGTGATCCGTCGCCGGGTCGACGACCGGCGGCAGTCCGTGGCGCTTCGGCTGTCGGCGATCCCGGCTGGTGACGGCGCGGCGATCACCCTGCTGCCGCCAGGGCTGGTCGGGGGACCGCACAGTCCTGTGACTTCGCCCGCCTCCTTTGCCGACGACTGGGCGCGTTTCCACGGCCCTGTGGACACGACGGGTGGCTGTGCGGGGCTGCTCGATGGGTTTCGCACGGGCCTGGTGAGCGCGGGCGCGCTGGCGCGGGATCTGGCGGACCAGGCCGCGGCACGCCAGAGCGCCCTCCTTGGTGAATTGGGACGGCGAGATGCCCGGCTGGTGGTCGCGTGGCTGCCCAGCGCGGGGCTGGCTGGTCAGGCATTTGCGGGTCTGGCGGACAGCGGTCACCCCGCGTGGACCTCTGAACTGGCGGCTCGCCACGGCGGCGATCCCAAGACCGCGCTGGCTCGCTTGGACGAGACCCTGGGCCACGTCCAGGCCGCGCTCCTGCCGGGCGATCGGCTGCTGCTGGTGTCGGGCTCGGGTGTGATCAGCCAGCGGGTCCAGGTCGATCTCAACGCGGCCCTGGTGGACGCCGGCCTGCTCGCCTTGGATCCCAGCGTGTCGCGAGACAGGTCGCCGTCCCTTGCGACCGCTGTCGACTGGACGGGCAGCTCGGCCTACGCCACCGGGCCCGGCTTCGTCTTTCTCAACCGCGTGGACCGCCAGGCCGAGGGGACCGTGGATGACCGGCATGTCGACGCCGTGTTGACGGATCTCAACCAGAAACTCGGTGCTCTTTCCTGGCATGACAAGCCCGTGGTGGCGTCGATCACGCCGGGTACCGAGCGCTTCCCCACCGCCGCTGCTGGAGATCGGCCTGACCTTGTGGTCGACCTGGTCGCGGGCGTCGGCTGGTCGCCCGAGCTGCTGGCCGGCCGGGTCGGTCCCGCCGCGGTTGCGCCGAACAGCACGGGTCTGACCGGTGCCTGGGGTGGCACCAATGCCGCCGATGCGGCGGGTTTTGCCGTGACGAACTTCGGCCCCGTAGACGCTGGGGCGCGCCTGGTCGACATCGCGCCGACGGTGCTGCGTGCGCTCGGCCTGACCCTGCCGGCCGGCCAGGATGGTGCGCCCTGGTCGCTTGTTGGCCCGTCGCTCCAGACACCTGAACCGCCGTGACTCGGAGTGTGTGGTTCGGCGTGGCGGGCGGACTGCTGGCGGGGACCGGTGTTGGCCTGTGCGAGGCCGTGTGGGTGCTGTC
>JAADHA010000656.1 GCA_013152105.1 Oligoflexia bacterium
GCTGCCAGGCAGAGCCGAGCGGCGCGCGTTGCCACACCGGTTGCCTGGGAGATGAGCTGAATGAGCCCGGCTCCGAACAGGCCAGCCTGGGTGAGGGGCGCGGTGAGGCGCAGCAGGGGCTCACCGGGAAAGACGGTCGTGCCCTCGGGGACGGCCAGGATGTCGCCTTCGAAGTGAAACTCACCAAGCTCGTGGAAGAAGCGCTCGCCGATGCGAGCGAACTGGATCTGTTGTCGCAGCCACGCTACGAAGTCGGCCGAAAACGACGTTTGGAGAATGGCATTCACCGCTGTCTCGATCCCCGCGGCGACCAGGAAGCCGTGGTTGAGCGGGGCGTCCTTGACGTAGAGGTCGAAGGTGGCCTGTCCCCACATGCCGTCGGCGTGGTAGACGGCCGCCTGGACGAGCTGAAAGTACTCGGGGACCAAGCCGGTGATACCGGGTCCCTGGGCCACGGGCGGGCGCGACGGGGTGTGCATGGCTTCAGGATACCGCGGCGGAAGAGGGCAACGGGGTGCTGCCCGGAACAAGTCCGGGTCGGCCAGGCGACGAAGTCCGTCGACCGGCCCGTCGACCGGCTCGCCTCGCCGGCACCTGGATGCCGACCAGGTCCAGGTCAATGGCTACAGCGAGGGCTGGCTGCGGCGCGGCTTTCCGTGGGTCTACCGCGACGAGATCGTGGCGGGGGCAGACGCGCGGCGGTCTGGCGAGGTGGTTCAGATCATCGCGGGCGACGGCGCCGTGCTGGGGGCCGGGCTGTGGGGAGACGCGGGCAAGATCGCGGTGCGGATCTGGCGTCGGGACGGTGGTCCTGTTGACGAGACGCTGGTCGTGTCGCTGTTGACCGCCGCTCGAGAGCGCAGACTCGGTGGCGCCCTGCCGCCCGAGACCAGCGCCTGGCGCTGGGTCCACGGCGAGAACGACGATATGCCCGGGCTGCGGGTAGATGTGTGGGGCGAGCACTTGACGGTGTCACTCGCCGATCCATCGCTGGATGCGCTGCTTCCCAGCGTTCTGAGTGCGCTGCAGGCCTTGGCTCGGCCCCAGGCGATCTGGCGCGCACAGCGGCCTCCAGCGGACGGGGCGGTCGACGAGCTGGAGGGTGCGAGGGACGCGTGCGGCTTGTTGGCCGGTGATGCGGGCGGTGAGCCCGGCCAGCTTCAGGGCGAGTTCGAGGTCGAGGTGCGGGAGCGCGGGCTGCGCTTCGGCGTGCGCCCGGGGCTGGGACACGATGTCGGGCTGTTCTGCGATATGCGCGATGTGCGGGCTTGGTTGCAGCCCCAGCTTGCGGGCCGGCGAGTGCTCAATCTCTTCGCCCACACCGGCGCTTTTTCGGTTCTCGCGGCGGCCTCCGGTGCCGCTCGGGTCGTGACGGTCGACCTCTCTCAGCGCGCCTTGGATCGAGCCCAGGCCAACATGGCGCGCAACCAGCTCGACTCCGCTCCGCACGCTTGGCTGGCGGAGGACAGCCTGGTCGTGCTGGACCGCCTGCGGCGGCAGGGACAGCGCTTTGATCTGGTCATCGCCGACCCGCCATCCTTCTCGCATGGACCGCGGGGAGACTGGTCGGTGGAGCGCGACCTGCACCGGCTGGTGGCCGCTTGCTGTCGAGTCCTGAGCCCGGCCGGCTGGCTGCTGGTCGCCAGCAACCACGGGGGCTTGTCGCCCAAGGATTTCGCCGGCTTGGTGCTCAAGGGCAGCCTGAAGGCTGGCGTACCCCTTCGTCTGCTGCACGAGGGAAGCACGCCGGTCGACTTTCCGGCCGCGCTCTCCTTTCCCGAGAGCCGCTACCTCAAGTGCTGGGTCCTGGGACGATAGGGCCTCCATCGCCCTGCCACCGCCGCCCTTCGGGGCCCAGTCTCAAGAGGTCGTCATCCAGTCCACAAGTCGCAGGCCGGAGAAGACTGTGAAGTCCTTGGTGTTGTCCGTAACGAGGGTCATGTCGTTGACTGCTGCGACCGCGGCAATCTGAGCGTCGGCGAATGGCGGGGTTTTGCCGAGGGCCTGCAGCCGAGCTCGTTCACGACCGTGCCATTCAGCGGCACGCTGGTCGTATGGAAGCAGCTTCAGTTCAGTCGACGCAAGCCCGTCCAAGTAGTCTTGAAGAGCTGACCGGCGCTTGGACTCGGGCAGGCGCCAGACACCGAAGACGAGCGCGCGTCGTCGAAGGCCGCGCTGAGGTCCTCCGAGGTCATATCGTGGGTGTCTCGGAACTCATTGATGGTCTCCCAAAGTGGTCTTCTGGGTCGACTGGCGAGTCTCTGGTACTTCTCGATGGAGATCACGACTGCAACTGGTCGGCCACGGCGGGTCAGCTCCACGGGGACATCTGCCTCGGCCTCGTGGACCAGTCGGGACAACTGGTTCTTGGCTTCGGCGATGGAGTAGCGCTTGGTCAGGGAGCACCTCGATAGCTATCTATACGGCCATATTAGACCCGAGAGGCAAGGCAGTCTACGTGAAGCGGGTGCTTTCCCACCGGAAAGGCCGTGCATGTCGCCAACGAAGGCGACGTTCGTCGGCGCCGTCGCCGGTACGGGGCGCACTGCGCGGGGCACGGGTCGCAAGTCGAAGAGAATCGGGGGGGAATGTCGTCGGTCGCCGCGCTTCATGGCGTCTTGATGCGGTACGGGGCGGATCTGCTTGCGTACCGCTGTGCTGGTCAGCTATAACAGTGGCATGCCAGGCCCGACCGTCGTACCACTCCACGCTCTGCCTCGTCGCGGCGCGTGCCTCGATCCCTGCTGCGACGTGCAGCCGCTGGTTCCGCTGGTCGCCGCCCCGGTTGCAGACCCGCTCTCGGCGGTCGCGCTCGCCCGCCTGGTGCTCTGGCGCCAGGTCTACGCCCGGTGGCCGGTTCACCTGCTGGTGGCGCTGGTCGTGGCCACAAGCTGGCTCACGCCAGAGCGCTGGCAACCCGGTGCCGGGCTCTTCGCCCTGGTCGGGGTCGTGGCCTACGCCCTGGTGCTGGGTCTGGGGCCGGCGGCCAGGGAAGAGCTGTTCTGGCAGGGGCTGGGCGGCGCGCCCGGCGTGCGCCAGGGCACGGCGCTGCTGCTGGAGTTCGGCCTGGTGGGCGCGGCCCTGCTGGCGGTGCGCGGCGTGGAACTCAAGCAGATGCTCTGGACCCTCGGCATCAGCGTGTGCATTCTGGCACTTGCGGGTTTCTCACGGTCCTGGGCGGTGTCCTGGGCCGGCCGACTGCTGGTCTGTGTGGGCACCCTGCTGGTGGGCCTGCTGACCCTGCTGCCAAGCTGGTGGATCTCGAAGTGGCCGCTCCTCTTTGGGGCGGAGCTGCGCCTGGGTGTCCTGGTGGGCGGCGCCGTCCTGCTGCGCCTGCTGCTCGCCGCTCGCCGGCCGGCCAGCGCCGCGGGTCGCAAGCTGCGGGGCTGGGGCTGGACCCTGCTGCCCCTCTCGACGGCCGCTTTCCTGGTGGTCGAGGGCGCCTGGCCAGTC
>JAADHA010000083.1 GCA_013152105.1 Oligoflexia bacterium
CAGATCTGGACTCAGGCGATCCTAAACCCGCTCAGGGAAAGAACACGCCCTCGAAGTAGCCGACCAGATCCGCCGTGACCTGGTCCCTGACGTCGCTGCCCAGCATCTGGGTGCCGTGTCCCGCGCCCAGGTACTCGTGGAAAGCCCAGTTGCCGGGGTCACGGTCCATCTGCTCTTCCGGCCAGGCGTTCTCGGTCGTCTGGTAGGTGAAGACGCAGGGAAATGGCACGATATCGTCCATGGATGTCTGGTTCTCGGTGTAGGTGCCGCCGGTCAGGAAGCCGAGCACCACCGGCACCGGCAGCCCCTCGCCGCCCGCCCAGGCCGCGTAGTCGATCATCGAGGTCGTGCCGTTGCTGGCCCCCATGATGCCGACGGGACCGTAGCCATCGTCCACCAGCCGCTGCACCGCTGCCTGGGTATCGTAGCGACCCGCGTCGCCTTCGTAGGCGTCAACGGCCGTCCCCTCGGACCCTCCTGCGCCGCGGCGGTCCACATTGACCACCGCCCAATCGCGGCCCGTCAGCTCCGAGATGAAAGCCTCGGGCCAGTTGGTGCGGTCGTTGACGGGCGGGATCATGTGCAGCAGGACGACGCCCGGGCGTGCCGCCTGGCTGGCCGGGTAGTAGTCGGCCTGGAGGGTCAGGCCGTCGCGCGTCTCCAGGCTGATCACACCGCCCTGCGGAGCTGTCCAGTCGGTCGTGGAGCCGGTCGAGCCGGTCGAGCCGGTCGATCCGGTCGATCCACCCGGCTTGCCGCCACAAGCGGTCAACAGAAGGACGGCGGGCAGCAGGATGCGCAGGGACATGCGATCTCCACGATGAGGTTGCGGCGCGGTGGTCGGTTGATGCCTTTCGTGCCACCATTGATCCGTGCAGCGGGTTCCTGCAAGGCCATCCACCCTGTCCAAGGAGGCTCCGTGCCTCGCCTGCCCTTGATTGCCTTTCTCCTAAGCAGCTCACTCACCGCCTGCGCGCCCCTCTACCGAGCGGCACCACCGCAGGTCCTGTTGTTCGAGAAAGCGGGAGACTTCAACGCCGCTGGCCATGTCAGCACAGACGGCATTGATGTCAACGCGGGCTACGCGGTCAACGACCACCTGGCGGCGCGCGGAGGCGCCCAGGTCGCGGGCCTGCTCGACGACGGCAGCTACCAGCGGGTCAGCACCGGCTTGGGCTACTTCGCTACCCATGGCCACCTGCGCGCCGCCGCCCTGTTCGACCTGGGCGGCGGGTACGCACGGGGCAGCAACACGGTCACTGGCACCGACTTCAGCAGCACCACGACCTACCAAGGTGCCTTCGCCTTGTTCTCCGGTCACTTCGAGCTCGGCGCGGAATACCCCAACCTGGGGCTCGCCCTGGTGTTGCGGCCCACGGACCAACTCTTCTGGCACGACTCGGCCTCTGATGGGACCGGCACCGGGACCTTGTTCATGGGCGAGGCATTCGCGTCGGTGCGGGTCGGCAGCCCGACAGTGAAGGTCGAGGCCAGCGCCGGCCTGGTGATGCCCCTCATCGGCCGAGGCGATATGGGCATTCCACCCCCAGTGGTGTTGGGACTTGGCCTGGTGCTGGACCCGATACTGAACCACTCCTCCCAGCCCTGAGGCCGGCGGCACCAGCGCTTCGCTCAGATCTCCAGGTAGGCGAACCATGCCTGGGGGGTGTCCCAGAAGTGGCGCACCAACAAGACCAGGAAGACCAGCCAGGCAACCTCGATCGCCAAGGCCAGCCACCGCCCCAAGGGGTGGCGCTGAAGGCGAGTCCAGCGATGCTTCACCGCGCGAACCACTGATCCCCCCTGGGCCAGACCCGCAGCATCCAGAAAGAGCTCAGGATCCACCCGGTGGTGGTTGCCCAGCCCACCAGTCGCCACCGCCAGTCGTCTGAGGGCTGGCGAGGAGCCAGGCGATACCAGGCCAACAAGCCCAATGCCTGCAGCACACCCCACGCCAGATAGGCCAGCGTCAGCTCGTGCCAACAGGCGAACACGGCCATGGCGGTCGCCGCAGCCAGCAGGACCGAGCGGGAACGGGCCAGGATGGGCACGAACACGTAGAGCCGGCACCACTCGGTCACCGTCATATGCCAGGCCCGCCAGAAGGCGGGAAGCGAGGTCTTGAGGAAGGGTGCGTCGAAGTTCTCGGGGACCCGTTGACCCCCCAGCCGCCCCAGGCCGATGGCGATATCGCTGGTTCCCGCGAAGACCAGGTACAAGGTGGCCGTCGCCGTGATCGCACCAGCGACTGAGGCGGGCAACCACAGCAGCCAGCGGGGCAGCACCGTACCGACCAGCCAGAAGGCCAACACCACGATCCGCACGTAGCCGTAGAGAATGCGACGCAGCCCCAGTGCCGCGTCGCCAGCGTCCCAGCGGTGGCGGCCCTCCCAGCGCGCCCAGTCCTCGAAGCGCTGCACGGGTCCCAGCAGAACGGTGGGGAAGTAGATCATCCAGGCGAAGAGCTGCCGGGGTCCGTGGGCGGGAAGACCTCCGCGGCCCTGCTCGACCCACCAGTGGACGATCCGCAGCACGGCAAAGCCGAAGCCCGCTGGCGCCAGCAGCGTGTCCAGAGCCTGACCGCGTTGGGAGATCCGAACCGTGACGAAGGCGGCTCCGATCAGGCCAAGGAAGAGCCAGGACAATGCGGGGATGCGTCGCCGCAGGCGCGACCCGACCCAGGCACCCGCGCTCAATGAGCCCAACATCAGCAGGCTGCGAGGCTCCCACCACCACAGAAAGGCCAGGCCGATCAGGTCGCGAAGCCAGGGCCAGATCGACCGAGGAGACAGGCGCGAGGCGATCGCGAAGGTCGCTCCGAAGAGCAGGTAGGTGCCGTCGATATGGGGCATTTAGTGCACTACCGCGGTCACGCTGAGATCCCGGGCGGTGCCGAAGATGGTGGCGAGCCGACCAGCCAACCAGGTGCGAAAGCGAGCCTGGCCGATGGGGTCGAGGTGGATGCCATCGAAATAGAGCCCGTCTGGCCAGGGATCGTCGTCCGCGATGACGGTGTAGCCTCGACCTTCGAGGGCCGCGCGAGCCGCCGCTCGCCGAGACCAGAAACCAGGGGGGAGCTTGGAGACCACTTGTTGTGGCCACGGCACCTCGACCGCGAAACGACGAGCGGGGGACAGCCGCTCGACCAGGTCGACACCGGTGTAGAGCGCCCGGTCACTCCACACAAAGTCCGCCAGGCGACCCGCCGGATCGGGACGGGAGCGGGCCGGTCCGACCGGAAAGAAGCAGTCTACCTGGACGATCACGACATCGGGGTGGTAGGCATGCAGCCGCTCGCGCTGCACGCCGAGGTCGGCAATGCGCAGGGCTGGCTTCCCCACCAGTCCCGCGACGTGATCCCCCAGACCCGCGGCCGAGACCAGGCGCGCACGGCTTTCGGAGTCGAGGAGGGGCCACATCAACCGAGAGTTGCCGATGAACAGGGCGGTG
>JAADHA010000527.1 GCA_013152105.1 Oligoflexia bacterium
CACCCACAGCGACATCAACGTCCAAGCAGGGACCGGCTGTTAGCCCCAGCGCTCGCACCAGCCCCAGCCCCAGCGCTCGCACCAGCCCCGCCCGCACCAGCCCCAGCGCTCGCACCAGCCCCAGCCCCAACTCCGGCACCGCTGCGAGCGCTCGAACCGCTTCGCCCGCCCGGCGTCCGACCGTGCGCACGCCGACCACCCATGTGGCAGCATCCAAGCGCACAGGGGCTCATCCAGGCGGGACTGCCGCTCGGCGGCCGCCGCCCCGCCACTCCAATGATCACCGCTATGCCCGGCCTGATTGGCACCACGTCCGGCGTCCCCCCGGCGTTCGCTACGGTCCACCGCGCAATGCCTGGTATCGCCCCCGCTACGCCCACTGGTATGTACACCCCTACTACCGCTGGACCCACGCAACCATGGCCTTCTCGTGGTTCAACTTCACGGTCCACGCCTGGACCGATACCTGGGTTCCGCCCGCTCGTGCTGGTTGGGTCTGGGTCCCCGGCTTCTGGGGTCCGGGCCATTTCGTACCTGGCTACTGGGCTCCGACCCGCGCTGTGCCGGTCGTCGCGGGCGTGCCCTACCGCTACGTGCCGGGCTGGTGGGTCGGTGATGCCTATGTCGAGGGCTACTACCGCCCCGAAGTCCGCGACCAGGGAGACTGGACCTGGGTCGACGGCTACTACCGCGATGATGGCACCTATGTCTGGGGAGACTGGGTACCGGCTACCGCGGCGCCTGCCGGCTACATCTGGGTGCCGGGCTTCTGGGATGGCGAGACCTGGGTTGGTGGTTTCTGGCGCCCAGAACACCGCAACAGCTACGTCTGGGTCGGTGCCTGGTACGACGACCAGGGCATCTTCCACAGCGGCTACTGGGAGCCCACCACGGCAAAGCTCGGGGAAACCTGGATCCCCGGTTGGTTCGATGGAGAACAGTGGACGGAAGGCTACTGGGTCACCGACGAAGACGCTGCCGCCGCCGACCCCGAGTCCTGGGTGGCCCCACAGGGCTGGGACGAAGGCTGGGAAGAAGAAGACGACTCCGCTCAGCTCGAGTCCGCAGAGACCGACGATGGCAGCCTGCCCCTCGCCCTGCCCGTGTCGATCGGTGAGGAACAGACAGACGCCAGCGATGTGGGTTCGGGTGACTACCATGCACCGCCTCCGGGGACCGAGTGAGCGATCCCAGCGGCAGGCTCGCCCTTGAACGCTGGCTTGCGGTGCTACGAGCGTTCGGTGAGTTGGATCCGGTGCAAGCAGCCTTCGCGCCCGACGCCCGGGTCGAGCGCCACGGCTGGGACGCATCACGGGGGCACGTCATGGAGTCCTTCACCGGCCACACGCAGATCGCGGCCTGGTGCGCTCGCTCACCTCGCAATGTGCAGTTCGACCTCTGCTCGACACCAGTCCGGCAGGGTGAGACCATCGCGGCCCGATACTCAGTGCGCGTCGGTGACTACGAAAATCACGGCATGTGGCGGGCAAAGCTGGCCGAGGACGGCCGCCTGAGCTGGCTCCACCAGCCCGATGACCTGCCGGATGAGTGGCGGGACGGTGTCCCTGCGGGCAAGAGCCTGGGTCCGCCGTCTCCCGAAGTCGTGACCGCCGCCGCTCATGGCCACAAGCACGATCACGACCCGAAGTAGCGTGTTGGAGCGCTTCTCTGGTAGCGGCCCAGCGGGCTGAACCCGGGAATTATCGCCCTTGTCGCGGATTGTTGGCTCGACTTTTGCCAAAACGGGCGTAGCCTGCAGGTACAACACAGTCGACCCCGTGGAGGTCCCATGGCCGCCGTGTTCGCCGGATTCGATGTGCCACGCGCCCATCGTGGTGCCCGTTGTCGGGGGCTCCGATGCGCGCCTGGCAGCGGCCCCGATCCCCGTTTCCCCCCGGTCGACGCCGGCGATCTCGACGACCTGGAGATCGAGGTGAGCGTGCTCGACATCCTTCTGCTGCCTGCCCTGGTGGGGCTGGACACCGTCTCGACACAGCTCTCCGCGGTGCGTCGCAAGGCGGGAATCGGGGCGCAGGAGCCCATCCACATCCAGCGTTTCACCGTTCACAAGGATGCAGCGCCATGACCGGACCACAGGTGGTTTCCTCGAAGCATCCACACGCGATTGTGCCCGGTCGCTGGTGGCGTGCGGCGGGCGACCGCTTCGTCTGCGATCTGTGCCCTCGACGGTGCCATCTGCGGCCCGGACAACGGGGCTTCTGCTTTGTACGCCAGGCAAGGCCGGACGGGATCGCGCTGACCACCTGGGGTCACACCAGCGGCTTCTGCATCGACCCCGTTGAGAAGAAGCCGCTCAACCACTTTCTACCCGGCAGTCCGGTGCTCTCTTTTGGGACCGCCGGCTGCAACCTGGGTTGCCGCTATTGTCAGAACTGGGAGATCTCCAAGGCTCGCCAACAGGACGCCACCTCGGTCGCAGCCACACCGCAACAGGTGGCAGAGCTTGCCCGCCGCACCGACAGCCGGGCTGTGGCCTTCACCTACAACGACCCTGTGATCTTCGCGGAGTACGCCTTGGACGTGGCTGCCGCCTGCCACCAGGCGGACATCTCAACCATCGCGGTCACCGCCGGCTACATCACCGCACAGGCCCGCCCCGACTTCTTCGCGGGAATGGACGCAGCGAACATTGACTTGAAGGCGTTTACGGAACGGTTTTACCGCGAGCTGTGCTACGGCCGCTTGGAGCCCGTGAAGGAGACCCTGCGCTACCTGGTCCACGAGACAGATGTCTGGGTCGAGCTGACGACATTGCTCATCCCCGGCGAGAACGACAGCGACGACGAAATCAATGCCCTCTCTTCATGGATCTGCGACGCGTTGGGGCGACACGTTCCCTTGCACTTTACGGCCTATCACCCCGACTACCGGCTGGACCGGCCAGCGACCAGCGCCGCCACCCTGAGCCGTGCCAGGGCCATCGCTCGCGCCGAGGGACTGCACCACGTCTACACGGGCAACGTCCATGACGTCGTTGGCAACACGACCTGGTGCCACGCTTGTGGCACGGCCCTGATCCGGCGTGACTGGTACGATCTCCACGGCTGGGGCTTGGACCCGGCGCATCCAGGACGGTGTGGCACCTGCGGCACGACGCTGGCTGGTCGGTTCGAGGCCGCGCCGGGAACATGGGGCGGGCGTCGTATGAGCGTACGTCCGAAGTGGCCGGACTAGCAGCCGCCAGCCGCCATGTCGAAGTCCATATCGACCCGCGTGGCGTCCATCTCGAGCTGCAGCGTCGCGCAGGCGTCGACCCCGTCCGTACAGGTCTGGCAGGTGCCGCCGAGCTGTTCGACCAAGGCGCAGACATCGGTGTCCTGAGGCAGGCTGCCGCCCAGCAGGTCGCGGGTGTCGATGACCGCGGTCAGGATGGCGGACTCCCACAGATCGCCGTCTGTGCTGATCCGCCCGTCGAGGTCCATGTGGTGCAAGGCCAGGGGTTGTCCGGCGACATCGATCTCGGTAGTTCCGTCCTGGATCGAAAACTCGGGGTTCGTGCTCCAGTCCGCACCGGGCAGGGTGTACACGGCCTGGCAGGGGTCCTGGTCTCCACCGGACGTCGAGAGCGTCATCACGATGTCGAGCTCGGCGGCCTGTTCGTCCGCTACGTGGAAGAGCAGCTCACCCTGGCTTGCGTCGGTCAACAGGACCTGGAGACCAGCGGGCTCCAACACCGTCAGGTCGGCGATGGGGGTGCTGTAGGTGCGTCCCGTGAGCACCGCGTCCACCGGCTGAGCGCCCGCGCCGGCCGCCTGATCCAAGACGGTGGCATACCCGTCAGTGCCGCCGTTGATCGGCGCCAGGCCAATACCCCCACAGGCGGTCATGCCCACCAGAAGGAACGAAGTACACAGCGCGGGGCGAAGGAGCACAGCGACCTCCTGGCTGGCGCTATCTTAGACGATGGTCGTCCTGCTTGACAGCACATCGGCGTGAAGATCCGGTGTCACTCGTCCTGGTCGTGGATGGCCTTGGCGGGGGGCGCGGGGGACAAGAGTCGGACCTCGCGCTGTGGGAAGGGGATCTCGATCTTCGCGTCCCGTAGCGCTCGCCAGATCCCCACCACCATGGCGTCAACGGCCCGCCCCCGTTGTTCGGGGAGCGCCACCCAGCCGCGGACCTCGACCCTGATGCCAGAGTCCATGAAGCCCTGGAAGCTCACTTGGGGACAGGCGCCCTCGACATCCTGGAGCAGTTCGGGCAGCCCCTTTGCCATATCCAGGAGCACCTGGCGGACCTGATCGAGGTCACTGCCATAGCCGACATCGACCGCGCAGTGGACCCGTTCGTATTGGCTGGGTCCACCGCTGGCGTTGGTGATCCGGCCACCCGCCATCACGGAATTGGGGACGATGATCTCGACATCATCGCGGGTCAACAGGCGCGTGCTGCGCAGCCCGATCTGGGTCACCCTGCCCCGCGTGGTCTCGTCGACAACCAGGAAGTCACCCAACTTGTAGGGGGCGTCCGCCACGATGAACAAGCCAGCGAAGAGGTTGGACAAGGTGTCCTTGCTGGCGAAGCCCACGGCGACACCCACGACGCCAGCGCTGGCCAGCCAGGCGGTCACGTCGATGTCCCAGGCCAGCAGCAGGAAGTAGGCCGCGCCGCCGAACAACAGGGTGCGCGCGGTGATGTCGAAGAGCGGCAGGGTCCGGGGCTCGACCATGGCAAAGCGGTCCTGGTGTGTCGCCAGGTAGCCGAGGAATTCCTTGCTGACCCTGGACGCGGCCCGCGTCCACAGCGCGACAGCCACGGTCATCATCACCGCCGAGAAGCCCTTGAGTACCGCGTCGCTCCAGCCCAGGGGCTGCACGGCGTACCAGCACCCCATGAGCAGCACGCTGATCGCCAGCGGCGTTGGGGTCACATCGACGATGATGTCGTCGATCTCGTTGCG
>JAADHA010000572.1 GCA_013152105.1 Oligoflexia bacterium
CCGTTGTCGTGCTGCCCGTCGTCGTGCCGCCCGTTGTCGTACCCGCGAGGGCCCAGTCGACACTGGGCGTCACAGGCGAGGAGCTTGGATTCGTGGTGGTTTTTTTGCTGCAGCCCCCCAGAGCCAGCGCCCCGGCGAGCGTAATGGGGAGGAGGAGCGTGGGCAGGAGGGAGTCGGACATTGGGGT
The DNA here is from genome assembly GCA_013152105.1 of Oligoflexia bacterium. GTDB lineage: Bacteria > Myxococcota_A > UBA796 > UBA796 > UBA2385 > UBA2385. The sequence continues at coordinate 188 of JAADHA010000572.1, forward strand.
CTCCAGAGGCGCGAGGGCTCAGTAACCTTTGCGTATCCCCTCCCTGCGGTCAAGCGCCAACGAATAGAAGCCAAGCCGCGACCGCTGGACCGGGACCGCTATCAACGGTACAACTGCGCCTCACGCCCGCCTCTGGATGTCGGCCCCATGAACATTCTCGGCCTGTCCTGCTTCTACCACGACGCCGCCGCCTGCTTGTTGCTGGACGGTCGGGCCGTCGCGGCCAGCGACGAACAGTCGTGGACGCGCAGGAAACACGACGCCGACTTCCCGATCAACGCGATCCGCTTCGTCCTAGGCCAGGGCGGGATCACGATGAAGGATGTCGACGCGGTCGCGTTCTACGACAAGCCCCTGATCAAGTTCGAGCGCATCCTGCTGAGCCACCTCTCGACTTTCCCACGGTCCTTTCCGCAATTCGTGGAGGGCATGCCGAGCTGGTTCGCGACCAAGCTCCGCCTGGACAAGCTCCTCAAGCGTGACCTGGCCTACACCGGGCCGATCTTCTACGGCAGCCACCACCTCTCCCACGCGGCCAGCGCCTTTTACGCCAGCGGTTGGCGCGAAGCCTCCATTCTCACTGTGGATGGGGTCGGCGAGTGGTCGACCGCGAGCTGGGGCATCGGGCGCGACAACCACATCGAGCTGCTCGGCGAGATCCGCTTTCCCCACAGCTTGGGGCTCTTGTACAGCGCCTTCACCTGGTATCTCGGCTTCAAGGTGAACAGCGCCGAGTACAAGGTCATGGGCCTGGCCCCCTACGGCCAGCCGCTCTACGTCGACCGCATCAAGAAGCTCATCCACATCGCTCCGGATGGGACCTTCCGCCTGAATATGCGCTGTTTCAGCTTCGACTACGGCATGCGCATGTTCAACGCGAAATTCGAACAAGTGATGGGCCAGCCCACTCGGCCCCAGGACGGCGCGCCGCTGGAACAGTTCCACAAGGATGTGGCGCGTTCCCTCCAAGAAGTCGTCAACGAGATCATGGTCGCGCTGGCGACCAAGGTCGTGACCGAGACCGGCCTGCCTCGCCTGTGCATGGCCGGTGGCGTCGCGCTGAACTGCGTCGCCAACGGCGAGATCCTGCGAAGGGCCCCGGTCGAAGACCTCTACATCCAGCCCAGCGCCGGTGACGCGGGCGGTGCGATGGGCGCCGCCTTGTGGGCCTGGCACGATGTCCTCGACCAGCCCAGAGGGTGGAAGCTCGACAGCCCCTACCTGGGCCCTGGCTACACCGACGAACAGGTCCAGGACGCGCTCGACCACTTCGGCGCGGTCTATCGGCGCCTGGACCGACAGGATCTGCTCGACGAGACGGCGACCCTGATCGACACGGCCCACGTCGTCGGCTGGTACCAGGGCCGGCTGGAGTGGGGACCCAGGGCGCTGGGCCATCGCAGCATCCTGGGTGACCCACGCCACCCCGAGATGCGCAAGCTCATCAACATGAAGATCAAGTTCCGCGAGGGCTTTCGTCCCTTCGCGCCCAGCATTCTCGAAGAGTACTGCAGCCGCTACTTCGAGATCGACCGCCCCAGCCCCTACATGCTGCTGGTGGCCCAGGTCAGCGCCGATCACGCCGACCTGCCGGCCATCACACACGTCGACAACAGCGCCCGCATCCAGTCGATCAGCCGGCAGCAGGACGAACTCTACTACGACCTCATCGACACCTTTCGCAAGCGCACGGGCTGCCCGCTCCTCATCAACACCAGCATGAATGTGCGGGGCGAGCCCATCGTAAACAGCCCACAGGACGCCTACCGCTGCTTCATGCGGACCGATATGGACGCCATCGCGATGGGTCCCTACCTGTTGCTCAAGGACCAGCAGCCCGAGCTGCGCCTGAAGAGTGCAAAGGACGAGTTCGGGCTCGACTGAGGTCGTGAAGCCTCCCCCGGGCAGCCCTCCCGGCAGGGCCTTCTGACAACACCCCGACACCCGCGGCGCCCGCCGCCCGGTACCCTGCGCGACCGATGATCTTCCTGCTCTGCAGCGCGGCCCTGGCCGCCACGCCCACGCTCCTGCCCGGCGCGCCCCTCCAGGCTGGCCAGCCCGGTCTGGTCGACCTGTGGATCCCCGGCCTCTCCCAAGGCGCCAGGATCAAGGCGAGCACACCCGATGGCCACGTCGAGCGGCCGGTCCAGTTGCCCGATGGTCGCGTGCAGGTCTCGGTCATTCCTGGCGATTCGAGCAGTCTCTCCCTGCTTCTGCGCGTTCGCAGCACGGCAGGACGGGAAGAGAGCACCGTGATCATCCCGGTGGTCCCTGCGACCGCCGGAGGGCTTGTGCTGCACCCCACTCAGGCTCCGGTGCCGCCGGGTGCCAGCCAGGGCGTGGACCTTGTTCTCCGCAGCGCCGACGGGCAGGACCCTCCAAGGGGCGACCATCTCCTGCTCACCCGCAGCAGCCTGGGCACCGTGAAGGCGCCCGTCCACGACGACAATGGCTGGACCCTGCACTGGAAGCCGCCAGCCCACCTCGACCAGCCGGCCTACGCGATCATCGCGGTCGCCGACAGCGCGACTCCAGGCTCCAGGCTGGGCTGGGCCGCGCTGCCCGTGATGGCCATGGCGACGATCGACGCCACCGTCGATCCCGGCGCGCACTGTACGCTCACCACGTCCTCGCTCAGCGCGGACCCCGTGACCGTGGACGCAAACGCCGACCCGACCGGGCAGATCACCTTTCAGCTTCCGCTGCACCCGGCCGTGGCCCGAGGCGATCTCTCGTGCCAGACCGACACCCGCACCTTTGAGCGCGCCATCTCCCTCCCCGCGGGGCGGCACCCCTGGCTGGGCTGGCTGCCCCCGCCGACCGTGGTCCCGGCCGGCGCACAGGTGCCCGTCCAGATCGCCGTGGTCAATGACGACGGCGCGCCTCGCACGGTCGGAACGGCGCCCACGGTGCTCGCCTCGGCCGGCTCCGTGACCGAGCTGGAGCTGGTGGGACCCGGCTTGGCCCAGGGGCTCTGGACCGCGCCTCAACAGCCCGGCACGGTGCGCCTGGTCGCCAAGCTGCTCGACCAACAGGTCGAGACCACGGTGCAGGTGAGCGCCGCCCTGCCCGCGCTCCAGGTGAGCGCCGAGCCCACCGAGCTGCCCCAGGGTGAGCGAATCACAAAGCTCAGCATCACGGGCGCCGAACCCACCGCGGTGTGGACTAGCGGGCTCCGAGCGGGGCGCCTGCTGGTCCACCAGGGTGTCGGGGCGGTGTCCCTGGACCTGGCACCCGATCAGGCCCTC
>JAADHA010000067.1:0-3434 GCA_013152105.1 Oligoflexia bacterium
GCACGGGCAGGGCGAAGCGCAAGGCGCCAGGTTCCCCCGACAGTGCGGCCAGACCGAAGGGCAGCCCGACGCTGGCCGTGTCCCGGCCGCGCCCCGGCTGTGTGAGCAGGGCCGCGACGACGCCTCCGCCGACTCCAGTGACGGTCACCAGCACCGCGCCGGCCTGGGGGCCCAGGCGGTACCACCAGCCCACAATGCCAACCCCGAGCAGGCCGGCGCCGGTGCCGAGCACGCCTCCGAGGTCGACCAGCGCAAGCTGCCGCGTGCTCAGGTCGAGGTGGTAGGCGAGCGCCGCACCGAGCACGGCACCCGCGTCCGCCCCGGCGACCAGGGGGACGACCGCGCCCTCAGCCTTGTCGGCCCCTTCGGCGAAGACGATGCCCGCCGTCACCAGCCCGAGCCCCCAGCCAGCGCCGGACTGGGCAGCGAGTCCGACCGCGGGTGTCGGGTCCTTGGAGGCCAGCCACAGGCCGAGGCCCGCACCGACGCCAGCGCCAGCCAGGGTGCCCCAGGCCGGGCCAGTCTGATCGTAGGGATCGGCGAGAAAGCCGATGGCGGTCCCGGTCGCGCCCCCCAGCAATTCCGAGCTCAGGATGGCCTTGGCCTGGCCCAGGTCGAAGCCGGGCCGCGTGCCCAGGTAGATGCCCGAGCCCGCGCCAACGAGCACCCCGCCCAGGGCGCCCAGGTAGTACGGCGCTGGCGAGCGCTGCGGGTCGTAGGTCAGCCGCGCCAGGTGCGGACCCAGCAAGTAGGCCCCCATCATCGCCTGGCCCACCGACAGGCGAGTCGTCGCGACGAGCTGTTCGCGGGTCAAGGGCGCGCCAGGCTCAGCGCCGAGCGCAACTCCTAGCAGCAGGACCGACAGCACAAGGGCCTCCGAGTCACAGTGACGCAGCATACCAGAAGCAAGATCCACTCCACCACGACAAAGCAGCGCAGGCGGGCCCGAAGCCCACGGCGTGGCCGGCGGCGGCTCCAGACCGCGACATTCGTGTCGCGGGATGAGCGGGGCTATTCGGCGTTGGCAGCGGTGTCGAGGGAGTAGCTCCCCACCCTTCGCGCACCGCGGTCGGCTTCGTCCATGAGTGTCCCGCCCGACGCCATGATGGCGGTGCGGGCAAGCGGCGTGTAGGAGTCGGCGTCGAGGTCGATGACCCCCATCTCGACCACGCCCGAGCCGTCGACGTAGACCGTCACGAGCTGTCCGTCGGCGTTCAGGCGTGGCTCGACGCTGCCGAAGCGGTAGTTCTCGGCCACGTGAATCCCGGTGGAATAGCTGGCGATGGCGTTGAGCTGGACATCGGGTGAGGCTTCGTCCATGGGCAGATCGTAGAGCTGGATGCGCGGCGGCTTGCGGTTACCGTCCGTGTCCATATCGCCGTTGGTGTTGTCGGCGATCACCAGCACGTGGCTGCCGTTGGGGAGGGTGAGCGGGTCGACATCGTGGGGCAGGTGGGTGACGGTCGCGTCGAGATCGAAGACCGTGCGGGAGTCGCTCACGCCGACGCAGATCACGGCGGGTAAGGTCTGGTTGGTGTCGAAGTCGATGCTGAACGAGGTGGCACACGTCACGTCCCCGTCGCTGCCCAGTCCGTTGATGTAGGGCATATCGCCGCCGAGCTTGCGGCCGTCCATCTCGTCGACATGGTCGTCGTAGGACCAGAGCGTCTCCATCTCACCGCCATACAAGCTGCTGATGCCGTGCGCCATGCAGAACTGGCTGAGGTCATTGGGGCAGAGGATGGGGGTGTCGGACAGCACCATCGCCAAGCCATCGCCGTCTACGACCATCCCGTGGCTGAGGAGTTGCGTGCAAGAGCCGAAGACTGGGGGGCTGGCCTGTTCCCCCGGCGGCTGGGGCCCGCGGCGCAGGCTGCGAACTTTAGAGCAGCGGTGCGACTCGGGGATCATCTCCCACTCCTCGAGGGTCGCACCCGATGCGTCGAGGTGCAGGCGAAGGATGCCGGACGAGCCCAGCAGATACCAGCCGCTGCCATCGGGTAAGGGCTGGACAGCGTCGGAGCTGCCGGCGTCGATGTGGACCAGAGCGGTCTGCTCCAGGCCCTCGACGGTCGACACGGATGCGACGACGTTCATGGTGGTCGCGCCAGTGTCGCTGCCTCCGTGGATGGCGACCCCGAACAGGGTCGGTGGAACGTCGAGATCGGCCGGGGCGGACCAGGGCAGCTCCTCGTCAAAGGTCAAGTCCGCCGCCGCGAAGTCGAGGGGGGTGAGACTGGCGGTGGCGGTCGAGCTGCAGCGGAGGGTGCTTCCGTCGCTCAGCTCGACGTGGAAGCGACTGTCGGGCGCGAGGATTGTGCTCGGCAGGAGCAGTTCGGTCCCCACCACGGCGAGCGCGCCGGTACACACCGAGTTCCCGTCGGAGAGATCGCGACATATCCGGGCGGTGCCGTCGAAACCGTCGGGCAGATCCGACAAGCGGACCAGCGGAAACCACGCATCGCCGACTTCTTCGCCCATAGTCCCTGCGACGGAGACCTGCTGGAGGGCGACCGTCGGAACCAGGGTCGGGTCGGGCTCACAGGTACTCGTCGTACCGCCGGCATCGCCGCCGCTGTCGCCACTGTCGGCCCTACCCCCGCCGCTGTCCTGTCCGGTCGGTGACGCTGCCGTGTCGCCGGTCGATGCACTGTCCGGTGTCGGAGCGTGGCAGGCGAAGAGGACGACCAGACCACCGAAGAAGATCGAGAACAAGGCGGCACCTCGTAATTTGCAACGCTACTCCCTCGGGCGCGACCCGCCGGTGACGATTGCGCAACAGTCAAGCAAGGACAGCGCCTTCCTCGACGCGACCGGTCGTGCGTGGCGGACCGCATCCGGGGACGGCGTCGTCCAAGCGGAGCTGGTCGATACCCTCCGCCTCAATCGGACACTCGAAGCGCATACACCGTTCAAGACGCCGTTTGGAAGCCGGATCCGTGGTGACTTCCCCAACCGCTTCCACCGACTGTTTTCACAAGATACGCACCAGGCAGAGGGCGAGCCAGGGCTGGCCGAGACCTCTTGGAGGGCGGTACCGGCCGGCGACGGCGATCTGGTGCTTCCCGCCGAAGCTCTCCGACCTTGACGAGGGATCGACCAACGCGGCGGTCGCCGAGGTGTTGCGGCGCACTCTGGGCGCGTGTCCCGCCTTCATGCGCACGCGCCATGTCGATCTGGGCGGCCGGAGCCATTCCCTGGATCCCGCTGACCGCTTCGAGCAGCGGGTCGTCGACCTGGCCGCCAACACCGACGGGATGTCCACGGCGCTCAGCCTGAACCCGCTGCTGTTCTGCGATGGCAACTTGGTGGGAGACAGCAATCACGCCATCCATGAGCGAAACGCCCCATCGGCGCCTACTCGGGCTCCAAGAAGGCGCCGGCGACGGCATGGACGGAGCCCTACGGGGTGCCATGATCGGAGGAGCTCGGCG
>JAADHA010000067.1:3445-6177 GCA_013152105.1 Oligoflexia bacterium
AGCCGGTCGCTTGGCTGGTGGAAAAGCTACGCGCAACTGGACTACGCTCGGGAGCGTGGTCACCTCTGCACCCCTGACCTGTCCCATCTGCGGCGCCGACATCCCGGTCGAGGACGTCAACGTGGCGCGCCTGGCCGCGATTTGCCATGGCTGTGGTCGCGTCATCGACCTGGCCCACGACCTGCTGGAGCGCCCGGCGACGGCAGAGCGGCAGACCCCGCCCGAAGAGCTGATGGCGATGCTGCCAGGCCCACCCGGGGTCTCGGTCACGACGAGCAGCCAAAGCCTCGTGATCCAGCGTCGCTGGTTTCGGCCCTCCGCGGTGGCCATGCTCATCTTCGGCATCGTCTACAATGCCTTCCTGGTGGCGTGGTACTGGGCGGTCCTCGGGGGCCTCGTCGTAGGGGGGCCGCTGGCGATGATGCTGCTGCTGCTCCTTCCGCTCATCCTGGTCGGCGTCGGGGTCTGGATCACCTGGGGAGCCATGGCGATGCTGCTGAACACCACCACAATCACGGTCGACGGCGAGCGCCTCAGCGTGCGCCACGGCCCTGTGCCCTGGCCAGCCCCCGGTCCACTGCCCTGCCCGCAGATCGAGCAACTCTATGTGAGCCGCGAGGAAGGCCGCAAGGGGGGCGTCAGCTACAATCTGAATGCGCGCCTACAGGATGGCACCAGCGTCAAGCTGCTGGGCAGCCTCCCCGACGATGTGCAAGCCCGCTACATCGAGGAGCGCATCGAGGCTCGGCTGGGTATCCCCAATCGGCCGGTCCCCGGAGAGCACGAGGGCTGAGCAGCTCGCGTCGTGCCGCTGACCCTCGAGGAGGCGGGCGACCAGCGCGTCCACCAGCGCGTCCTTGGAGCCGAAGCAATCATAGAGGGCGCTCTTGCTGATCCCAGCCTCGACCGCGACCGCCGCCATGAAAACCGATCGGAAGCCACGGGCCGAGAAGACGCGCAGCGCCCCGTGTGGTCTAACGCCGCCTCTTATGGCCGCACTCTGGAGTCTCGATGCCCTTCTGGCACATCACCCGGTCCGCGCGCGGACACATCACGCTCTTCCCGGACGAAGCGGGAGGGCGTGCGGCCCACGCCCGGTCTCAACTGGCCCCGGGGCCAGCTCTACATGCAGAATACCGCGGCACCGACAACCGCGGCACCACAACCGCGGCATCCCCAGCCACCGGTTCCCCACGGCGACGATGCCCAGGTGCTCCGCGTGGTGATCACAACCTGCTGCGGCCCCCGCGGGATCATCCATTGCTCAACCTGGCGCACCCGCGGTGCGCACCAGCCAACACAGATAGACTGGATATCAAGAAATATTGTGCCGCATATTATGCGCCACCCTCTACCCGTGGGCACGTCGAAAACCGCGATGGCTGCTGTTCCGTGAGGCGCAATTTCAGGACGGCGGCGATGTCGTCTCGCGCCAGCTTCTTGAGGTCGGCCACCTTGAGGATGATGCGCTGTGCGCAGCACCAGGGCGCCGTGACCTGGGGTCGGGCCGGCGCCCTGCAGCGATCAGGGTCCGTCGAGCGGCAGGGCCTGGACCACCCTGGCGTCGACGGACCCGGCATCGCCGGCCATCACCTCTACGATGTGCAGGATGTCGGGCAGGGTCTGGTCACGACGGCGGCGCTTCCACAGCTTGCGGAACCACTGTTCAACGAGCTGGTGGTCCTGGTTGATGATGCGGCGTTCCTTCGACAGGTCCGGCTGGTTGATGGCCCCGCAGCTCAGGTGACTCACAAAGGCGACCTTCTGCGGCGTCGCGGCGTCGGCCTGGTGCATGCCGATGAAGCCGACGCCGGCGTGGTCGATGAGGTGGCGCCACAGGGCGCGTTGGTGGGTCCTGCCGCGCAGCTTGCCGCGCAGCTCGTCCGCCACGAGGTGAACGGGGCTGATCCCGGCCACGACATCGTAGCGCAGGTCCTCTGGAGACTGGGGGGTGCGGTGGCCGCGCCGGGCGAGCATGGCGTGCAGGCAGCGCTTGAGCGCGATGGCTGACTCGGGGTGCGCGTGACGCGGGTCTCCGCAGATCACGATCACGAGGTCGGCGAGGTCGGCATCGCGCTGCTGTTCAGACACTTGGTCTCTCCGAAGATCGAGCGAACTGTTCACTTCATCCAGTGGGCATGTCGGCCGGTCTCGAAGACGGCCACGCCGGTCTCGGGCGGCGATAGCGGGCTCGCGGCGATGCGGACCAGCGCATGGCGGATGACGCGAGCCTGATGGCGGCCATAGAGGGTGGATGCGCCCTCGTACTCCTGCGCGTCGTACTCCTCGGCGGTCACGAGGTAGCCCCCGTAGGCCCCCGAGTAGCCGACGATCATACAGTCCTGGATCTGACTGCCTGTACTCTGATTTCCTGCACACAGTGCACGCTCGATCCGAAAGCCGGCGACGGCGCTGGGCTCGAAAGGCAGGGCAGCGATCCGGTGGGGCCCCAGGTCGACGATATGCAGGGGCAGCGTGCGGGGACCGGACAGCGACAAGAGCCACATCGCGAAGTGTTGAAGAGAACCCAGCGCCGGTACCTTGGGGTGCTGCGGGTGCTCGGGCGGGAAGTAATCCCCGACTCGCCCCGGCTTGACGATCCCCCACCGGTACAAGACGCTGCGCGCATCCTGCCCGCCGCCCATGGCGGCCACGCCAAAGACGGGAGTGTCGGCGAGATCGGGCGCCTGCCCGGGCCCCAGCTCGCCGAAGTGGACAGACACATCGAACGG
>JAADHA010000651.1 GCA_013152105.1 Oligoflexia bacterium
GGCATCCCCAGCCACCGGGTTCCCCACGGCGACGATACCCAGGTGCTCCGCGTGGTGCTCACAACCTGCTGCGGCCCCCGCGGGATCATCCACAGCCCAACCTGGATCGCCCGCGGCGCGCACCAGCCAACACAGATGGACTGGACTTCAACAAATATTATGCCACCTATTATACTCCACCAGATAGATGTCTGGATGCCACCGCGGGGGACCTGCTCCGTGCACGGGACCCTGAGGATGCCGCGAGATTTCGAGGCCGCGTACGGGCATCGGCGCATGCATGGTCGTCGAGACCTTCTTACCTTCAGGCGAATTCGTCCATGCCGGCCACCACTGACGATGGTTACGATAACGCTCATTCAGCCAAGGCAATTGTTGAGACTTGATTGTCGTGAAGCCCGGCCGGACGCGCCACCCGCCACCCCCGATCCCGGCGCTGCCGACGGATCAGGAAGGTGGCGCGCTTCACCGTGGACTGAGGGCTCGGCCCGGCCTCAGCCCGACAGTTCCCCTCGCCGCACCAGTCCGCCGACCGCGACCAGGCAGGGGTGGAGCAGCCCGTCGTCTTCCCAAAAGGGTACGACCGCCCGGACCTTGGCCCGCAAGGCATCGACCGCTGGCGCCAACACCACGGGCTGGTCGGCCTCGCGCTGTCCGTCCTCGGTCCACGACCAGCCCCGAGCGCGCAGGTCGAGGGCCTGGGCGGCCAGCAGGGCCTCGATTCCGACGACGTCAGCGGCACACTCCAGGCACTCCAGGGCGGTGCGGGCGGCGATGGGAGCCATGGAGTTGTGGTCTTCGTGGTGTTGCACGGTGGGGATGGTGTCCACGCTGGCTGGATGGGCCAGGCCCTTGATCTCGCTGGTCAGCGAGGCGGCGGTGTACTGGGCCAGCATGAAGCCACTGTTCAGGCCGGTCCCCGGCACCAGGAAGCTGGGCAGGCCCGGCGTGAGCTGACCGTAGGAGAGGCGATAGGTGCGACGCTCGGAGATGGTGGCGAGTTGGGCGATGGCCAGCTTGAGCTGGTCCATGGCCAACGCGATGGGTGCTCCGTGGAAGTTGCCGGCCTCGACCCACTGCCCATGACCATCGGCGTCCGTGTAGAGGAGGGGATTGTCGCTGACCCCGTTCAGCTCGGTCTCCACCGTGGCCTCTACGAAGTCGATGATGTCCGCGGCGGCCCCGATGACGCTGGGCGCGGCCCGGATCGAGAAGGCGTCGGGCAGGCGTCCGCCGCGGACCTGAACAGAGCCCTGGAGAAGGGTGCGCAGGGTCTCGGCAATTCCCTGCGCGCCGGGGTGGCCCCGCGAGGCCAGGGGGCGAGGGTCGATGCAGCCGCGGTCGGCCCCCACGGCTTCCATGGTCATGGCACAGGCAGACACGGCGGCACCGAGCAGCCGTCGGACCCGAACGATGGCCAGGGCGGCCATGGCCGCGCTCAGCGAGATCCCGTTGATGAGAGCGAGGGCTTCCTTGGGGGTGGGCGAGTAGGCGGGCAGCCCGGCGGGTCTGTCCAGGTAGCCGCAGGCGACCGCGGCGATGTGAGCCATGGGAGCCAGATCCCCGGCCGCGCCGACGCTGCCCTGAGCGGGCACGTCGGGGTGTACGCCCTGTTCCAGCATGCTGACCAGGATCTGAGCGGCGTCCGGGCGACAGCCGCTGCGAGCCTGGGACAGGACATGGGCCCGCGCGGCCATGGCGGCCCGTACGATCGGCACGGGCAACAGCTTACCAACACCTGAACAGTGTCCCAACAGGAAGGCGCGAGGGAGGTCCCCCGGGGGCAGGTCGCGGGCATGCTCGCCAACCAGCCAGCGGGCCTTTTTCGCCAGCGCGTTCTGGCCGCCTGGGGTCATCGCGGCGTTGTCGGCCATGGCCTGCCGCGCGGCAGGGGGAAGGACGACCGACGCCCCGTGGGCGATGTCGTAGAGGTCCTGGCAGCTCAGGCGGTCACCCAGCGCGATCATACGACCTCCACCAAGGCCGGCAGTCCCGCCAAGAAGGACGCCGAGGCGATGCCCTCGGCCAACGTCTCGATCTGTGGACCGGGTGGGCGATCACTGTCGAAGCCACCCAGGGTCTGTTCAACCCATGCCAGGCCGGCGGCGGTCCCAACACCCAGACAGTCGGCGCCTTCTTCCCGGCGACGAAAGCGGAGGGCGTGCGCGGCACCCAAGAACTCGATCGCGATGACCCGACGCGCGTTTTCGAGCACTCGAGCGCAGCGACGGGCCGCGGTGGTGCTCATGGCGACGTGGTCTTCCTGGTCTTCGCAGGTCGGGATGGAGTCCATGCTGGCCGGCCAGCCCAATGCCTTGTTCTCGCTGACCAGGGCCGCGGCCGTCGTCTGCGGCAGCATCAGGCCAAGGCTGGGACGATCCTGGGCGGCCAGCGCGGGCGGCAGGCGCTGGGAGAGGGTGCCGGTGGTCAAGCGATACAGTCGCCGCTCGGCCAGATTGGCCAGCTCGGAGAGGGCGATCTTGAGCACGTCCATGGCCATGCCGACGGGCTCGCCGTGAAAGAGCCCCGCCGAGAAGGCCCGGTTGTCGGGATCGATCAAGGGCAGCGCATCGGCGGCTTCCTGGACATCGTCGGACAACAGGATGACGGGGTTGTCGGTGGCGCTGTTCAGCTCGACCTGGACCTGGCGCATGACGAAGCCCACCTGGTCCCGCACAGCGCCCAGGACCTGGGGAGTGCAGCGCAGAGAGTAGGCGTCCTGCACCTTGTCGGCCACGCTGTCGATCAAGCGACTGCCGGCCAGCAGGCGACGCAGGTTGGCGGCGGTGGCCCGCGCGCCAGGGTAGGGTCGAAGGTCGTGTACCGCGGCGTGGAAGGCCCGCGTAGCCCCACGCAAGGCGTCGATGCTCATGGCGGCCGACAGTTCGGCTGCCAGCACCAGGTGGACCGCGTCGAGACAGGCCAGGGCCGCGATCGCGGTGGTGAGTTGAGCCCCGTTGGTGATCGCCAGGCCGTCCTTTGCTTCCAGGGTAATGCGCGGGATGCCGGCCTGGGACATGGCCTGGGCCGCGGGCATACGCCGCCCCTGGTAGAAGGCTTCGCCCTGGTCACCGGTGCCAGGCGGCGGCGCGGTCATCACCAGGCCGAGGTGGGCGAGGGGTGCCAGGTCACCCGAAGAACCACAGCTTCCGCGTTCTGGCACGACGGGGACCAGGTCGGCGTTGAGCATGGCGCAGATGGTGTCGACCAGCAGGGGCCGACAACCACTGACCCCCTTGGAGAGGGCGTTGGCCCGCAGCAACATCATGGCCCGCACCACGGGCAGCGCCACGGGCGGACCGACTCCGGCTGCGTGGGAGCGCATCAGATTGAGGGAGAGCTGCGCGCTCTGGCTGGCGGGAATGCGCACCCGCGCGAGGCTGCCAAAGCCGGTATTGACCCCGTAGACCGGCTTGTCACCCTGGCCC
>JAADHA010000260.1 GCA_013152105.1 Oligoflexia bacterium
GACTGGCCCCGCCCGGAAAGGCGCATCGCCGAGATTCTCGATCACCGCGACATGAACACCGCCGTCAATGAGCGCCTGGGCATCTTGGAGCGCTCGCTGGGCGACGTCCGCCAGACCCGGAGAAGGAGCGGGCCCAGCCGGCAGGGGCAGAAGATGAATGACGCCGATGAGCTGCATGATCGCTCCGTTGCGTTTCGTCGCTTGGTCCGACGAATCACGCACGCTTTGCAGTATCGGAACAGCACGCTAGCGTCACCTGTCTTCCCCCGGGGCGATGCGAAGCGCGGTCCCGGGTGGTTGACCTGGCTGGTACCGGCCACGGTCCGTCGATGACGCGTCCACCGCAGCCATGAGTCTGATCCGCGTCTGCCCGAGGGGGCGTCAACACGAACCGCAGGCATCCGTCCGCGGTGGCCATGAGGAGCTGGCGGGCCTGTTCCAGAGTCGGCGCCGCGGCCACCGCCACCCGCGCACCCCACAGCCGAGGAGCCGCCGCAGCGCGAATGCACAGCGCGTCCATCGAGGCTGTGTCCAGCCACCCCCCGACGAGCTGGGCCGCCCCAGCGTGGTCCCCTTCTGCAGCATGACTCACGCGCACCGCGACGTGCATCGGTGTGGACCCTGGAGCCCCTCGTTCCAGGTCCCGTTCGATTGCAGCCACGGTGCCCGCCACGTTCCAACGCTGAGGAGAGGCCGGCGCTTGCCCTGGGAGGGCCAGCAGACGCTGCCCCGCGCGCAAGGCCAACATCGGGCGACCCATGCCCCGCGGGAGCAGGAGCACGATCGAGCCGACACCAGCGCCCAGGACAACCCGATCGCCGGGACGCAGCACCTGCCCCAACACGCGTCCCCAACGGGTCACCGTGGCGGCGCCATCATCGGTCGGTACCAAGCGGGGAACCGCGAGATAGCACGATGCGTTCAGGGCTTGATTCATGGGAGACTCCTGTTGTTCTGTACAGAACTATACCCCATACCCCCATCAGTAAACGCCTTTTTTTGTCCGACTTGAACGTCAATATCCGGTTTCCTTTTCAAGGGCTCTACGGCAGACGATTCCTCGTTCCAGTTAAAGCGCTCCCTTCCAACACCGAAAGACCCATCGCTCGCGAAGGCCGAATTGAAAGACGATGGCACCTCGCCCACCTGCCCGGATGTCCGATGCGGAAGCTCGCTGCACTGACTGCGCTCACCCTGTTCTCCGGCCCCGCCTTGGCGTCTGGTACCCAGGCTGACAGTCTGGCCCAGGGTCTGTCGGCGCTCTGGGTGCTGCCCTTCGCGGGCATGTTGCTGTGCATCGCCATCCTGCCCATGGTCGCGCACCACTGGTGGGAAGCGCACAAGCACCAGCTCCTGGTGTCGGCCCTGTGGTCGCTCCCCATCCTTGGCTACTTCGGCTGGATGATCGCCACCGGGCAGTACGCGGACGCGGCAGCCCACGGCCTCACGCACGCGATCGAAGAGTACGTCTCGTTCATCTCGCTGCTCGGCTCCCTCTTCATCATCAGCGGCGGCGTCCTGTTGAAGGGTGACCTGGAGGGCAAGCCCCTGATCAACACCGCCTTCCTGGCGATCGGCGTGCTCCTGGCCAACGTCATCGGCACGACCGGCGCGTCCATGCTGCTCATCCGACCGATGCTGCGTACGAACAGCGAACGCGAATATGTGCGCCATATCCCACTGTTCTTCATCTTCCTGGTGTCGAACATCGGCGGTGCCCTGACCCCGATCGGGGATCCCCCGCTGTTCCTGGGCTACCTCCGTGGCGTGGGTTTCTGGTGGACGATCCAGCACCTCTGGCACATCTGGCTCTTCCCGGTCGTCGTGCTGCTGCTGATCTTCTTTGCAGTGGACACCTGGTTCTACGGCAAGGAAGACAGCGCCCACATTCAAATCGACCAGCAACGCAAGGAACCACTGGGGGTCGAAGGAGCGTGGAACTTCATCCTTCTGGGTGGCGTCGTCGCCGCGGTCCTGTTCCTGTCTCCTGACCCCAAGGTCGTCGACTTTCGGCACTACTACGCTCGAGAGATCGCGATGGTGCTGCTGTCGGTGTTCTCGGTCTGGCGGACCAAGGCCAGCATCCGCCAGAAGAACAGCTTCACCTATGGCCCGATTCTGGAAGTAGCCGCGCTCTTCTGCGGGATCTTCATCACGATGATCCCGGCGACGATGCTGCTACAGGCCCACGGTGCAGAGCTGGGCCTGACCCAGCCCTGGCAGTACTTCTGGTCCACGGGCCTGCTGTCCAGCTTCCTGGACAACGCCCCCACCTACGTGACCTTCGCGGCCATGGCCTGCGGCAGCGTGGCTAGCTGCACCAGCGCCGAGGAACTCCACACGCTCACCATCTCTCCCGAAGGTCACAGCCTTCTGGTCGCCATCTCCGTGGGTGCGGTCTTCATGGGGGCGAACAGCTACATCGGCAACGGGCCCAACTTCATGGTTCGGGCCATCGCCGAAGAGAGCGGCTACAAAATGCCAAGCTTCTTCGGCTATATGGGTTGGGCGGCCGTGATCCTGCTGCCCATCTTCGTCGCGGTGACCTTCATCTACCTGGTCTAGATATGAAGCTGGCCGAGCCCGCAGCCTGGGCAGCATTGCTTGGCCTCAGCGTCGCGCTGTGCCTTGAAGCCCTCGCCCCGCCACAAGCCAGTGATGTCGCCGTCCCCCAGGAAGCGTTGCCCCGGCCCCCCACGCCGGCCGAACGACAACAGCTCAGCCGGCAACTGGCGACACTTCAGCGTGAGCTCTCCGACGCGACCGCGGCGCTCGGAGAGCCGCCCCGGGCCTCACAGTTGGAGGGGCGCCGCCCCGACGGCCAGCCCATCTTGGCGTCAGGTCTGCCGGACAGCCCGCTCCGAGCCGGAGTGGCCGGAGTGCTCGCCCGCTGCCCTCCCCTCGCCCGCCCAAGCGACCCCGTCGACTGGGTCTATTGCCCAGAGACCGGCACGATCACCGCGGTTGGTCTGGACGACTACCAGGTCAAGGGCAGCGAGTAGGCGCCGCGGATCAGCCAGGTTCCGTCAGCCAAGGGCGCCTGATCCGCGGGCTTGCCATATCCGGCGTAGGCTGCGGCAGGCCCGGCCACGCCGTAGACCAGCAAGCGATCGTCGCCATTGAGTTGCAGGTAGGCCGCGTTGAGGCTGCCGGCGGCGGCGGTTGTGCTGACCTCATCGACCACGTCCAAGACCGCAACCATCTCGGGGTGCATCAGCCCGACACCCAGGCGGAAGGGCTGGTCACCCGCCCCCTCGCCTTCCAGGAAACAAGCCAGGTCTGTGCTGTCCCAGCTCAGTTCCCACCACGTCAAGACCATGTCGCTGGGCGGGGTCTCGAGGTCGGTCAACTCGGCGAGCGCGACCGTCTCGGAGCAAGTCTCGTCGCTGCCGCTACGACGGCCAAGCCGAAGCTGTGAGGCCGCCG
>JAADHA010000469.1 GCA_013152105.1 Oligoflexia bacterium
GATGACGACGTGAAGGTGGTCATCGACGAGGCCGAAGAGGAGGACCGCGGGCCCGATGCGCCCGGCGAGGACACGCAGCGCACGTCGACGCTGTTCTTCCGTCGGGAAGAGAGCGAGCCGGCCGTCGGAGGACCAGGTGAGGTGGGACAGGGGCAAGGCGACTCCGGGTCGATTCTGGGAGGGTACGCCATGACCTCGAAAGAATCGACCGCATACCGGTCGATTCCGCCCGGGTTCGGCCTTACCTCAAAAGAATCGACCGCATACCGGTCGATTCCGCCCGGGTTCAGCCTTGCCTCGTAACAAGTCCGTTCACGCCAGGATCGAGCATCTGCGTGCCGGGTGGCGGCGGTTCGACGTGGCGCGCCAGGCCGGGCTCAACGACACTCAGGTTTCGACAATTGTCTTGGCTGAATGACCATTATCGTAACCATCGTCACTGGTGGCCGGCATGGACGAATTCGCCTGAAGGCAAGAAGGTCTCGACGACCATGGGCCGACGCCCGTACGCGGGATCGAAATCTCGCGGCATCCTCGGGGCCCCGTGCATGGAGCAGGCCCCCCGCGGTCGGTGCTGAGAGGACGGCGGCGGCGACGAGGTCATCGACCGGCGCCTGCTGGAGGCGCCGGACGGATCGGCGGGGCTGGCCGAGGGCCCACGACAGCTCGGCGATGTCGATGCCGGCAGTCGCGCCAAGTTGAGCGGCCGTTCGGCGAGCGAGGAGGCGCTCCCGGCCCTTGCCTGCACACCCTCTGCCCGCGACAGCGCGTTCGCGAACGCCACCGCATCGCACCACGACACGGTGATCATCGGGTAGCTGTCCTCGCACAGATCCACACCCTCTATTTCGCAGTCCAAAGGGCCCTTTCCCATCACCGAGCGCTACAGCGCCTGCGTCACCTCCACGTCACCCAGCAGGCAGCTGCCCCCGAGGATCGGCACCATGTTCAGCCCGCAGCGGGAGATGACACTGTCCCCGTCAGAGCTCGGCACCCGGGCCGTTCTCCGGCGAGGCCCAGACCGACGCCAGCGACCGCACGGTAATGCCACCAGCCAGCGCATAGTCGATGTCGCCGGGGTAGATCACCTCGAGCCCCGCCAAGCCCAGGCTTTCCATGGCGGAGATCATGGACCGGGTGCGTGCCGGTGCAGAGGCCCGCTTGAACTCGAACGCGCGCTTGTGTCCGCCGGCTGCGATCAGCAGGTCGACTTCGGCCCCGCGGTGCGTGCTCCAGAAGTAGCACTGCTCGGGGCGGGCACCGGCCGCCGCGATGACCTGTTGCAGGGCGAAGCCCTCCCACGAAGCTCCGACCTTGGGGTGACCGTCCAGGTCCGCCTGGGTCTGGATGCCCAGCAAGACGTGCAGCAGGCCCGTGTCACGCACGTAGACCTTGGGGCTCTTGACCTGTCGCTTGGAGATGTTCTCGAACCAGGGGGGGAGCTGTCGACAACCGAATGCCTCAGTCAGGGTGTCCAGGTAGCGACGCACGGTCGGCTGTGACACTGCCAGCGCGCGCGCCAGCTCGGCGCCGTTCCAGGTCTGTGCATGGTAGTGCGCCACCATGGTCCAGAAGCGTCGCAACGCGAGCGGAGACATGCCGACACCCAGTCCGGGCAGGTCGCGTTCGATGAAGGTGGAAATGAACTCCTGGCGCCATAACAGGCTGTCTTCGTCGGTAGTCGCCAGGTAGGAGCACGGAAAGCCGCCCCTGAGCCAGAGTCGGGCCACGTTGTCGACACCAACCTCGTCAAGGCAGAAGGGGGTGAGTTCGTGGTAGGCGATGCGGCCGGCGAGAGTCTCGGTCGACTGGCGCAACAGGTCGCGGCTGGCGCTGCCCAGGACGAGGAATCGGGCGGGGGCCGCGGGACGATCTACGAGGACCCGAAGGACTTCGAAGATCCGAGGAGCACGCTGAACTTCGTCGATGACTACCAGGCCGCGCAGCCCCTCCAGCCCCAGGAGCGGGTCATCCAGTCGGCGGGCGTCACGTGGATTCTCCAGGTCGAACCAATGCACCGGGGCCGAGCCAGCGTCGGCGATCAAGCGGGCGAGGGTGGTCTTTCCCACCTGGCGGGGACCGAGGATCGCGGTGACAGGGAACTGGCGGGCCAGCCGGAGAACGCGAGCCCGGTGTCGAGGGCGAGGCAGGAGCATTGTTGAAAACCTAACACCGAACGTTACGATTTCAATAGCGGGGAGGATGGGGCCTCATCGGGCGAGCTGTGCCACGGTGAATGCGTCGCGTCGTGGATGAAGGATCCCCCTCGAACGGTGTACGTGTCACCCTCTGTGGCACCAGCGAGATCCGTAGCCGCCCCGGCGACAAGCGGCTGGCTGAACCGGTCCCATGTCCACTCCTCGGCGTTGCCAGACATGCCCACAAGGCCCAAGGCGTATTCACCCAGGCTGTGCGCCGTGGTTCTGTGCGGTGTGAGATCAGCCGTGGTGTCCTTTCACCGGACGTGAGGCACGGCGCGCAGCTTGCGGTTCGCGGTCCGCGTGAAAGGGCCAGTGGCGTGGGGAGTTGGCGCAGGGCGGTGTGGGTGGCAGGGCCCAGGGGGTTCTTGGGACGGGGTCAACATTGAACCCAGGTCGATCTTCGCGACCGGCGCCGATAGTGATCGGACACGGTCGACTGCCGAGCCTTCGCGAGGGCAGCCAGCCGCAACTGTGCCCTGAGCCGCCCGTGTCCAATCCGGAAGCCCCAGCACTCCTGGCCCTGCCTGACGGGGTCATCGACCTGACGGCGGCCCAGGTACGCCGCGGCAAGCAGGTGGCAGAGCTTCTGCCAATCGAGGTCGCCCTGCTGACCTACCTGGCCCAGCACGCTCCGGCGGTGGTCTCCGTCGCTCGGCTCCACGCCGACGTCTGGGGCTATTCACCGCGCGCCCGTACCCGCGCCGCCTACTTCGCCATTCGCCGCCTGCGACAGCGACTGGAGACCGATCCTGGCAAGCCCCAGGTCCTGACTGGCACAGAGGGACGCGGCTTCACCCTGGCCGCGCCGCCGGTGAGGGTGGCCCCTGGCGTGCGCGCCGCCGACCTGACACGAGTGCTGAAGCTGCTCGAAGCTCCTGCTGCCCTGGTGGTGATCACGGGCCCCGCGGGGGTCGGCAAGAGCACCCTGCTGCACGATCTGGCGCGGCACCTCGACGGCACCCTGGTGGACCTCGAAGAACACGCTCCCGACTGGTCGAGCCTGCCAGACCAGGGCGTGCTGCTGCTCGACCACCTGCCCAAGGCCGACATCGAGCCGCGGCTCAAGACCCTTCGCCGCGACCACCCCAAACTGCGGATCCTCCTCACCACACGCATCCCGCCAGGACTGCGGGCCAGCCAGGAACATGGCCTCTCCCCTCTCCCCGCGCCCCAAGCAGCCACTCTCCTCACGGCGCTGCTCGCTGCCCGCGGGGTCGATG
>JAADHA010000442.1 GCA_013152105.1 Oligoflexia bacterium
GCAGACCCAGCAGGGTGCGGTCCCGCGCCGCCAGCACGGGATGCAGACC
The DNA here is from genome assembly GCA_013152105.1 of Oligoflexia bacterium. Lineage (GTDB taxonomy): Bacteria > Myxococcota_A > UBA796 > UBA796 > UBA2385 > UBA2385. The sequence continues at coordinate 50 of JAADHA010000442.1, forward strand.
CAGTGGCGGCAGGAAGGCCGGATCGTCCGGGTCGAGCTGGCGCATCAAGGCAGCCGGCCAGGGGCAGGCGGGCTGATCCTGGAGCACCCGGCCGGTCAACAGCGCCCGAGGAACCCGACTGGCACCGCCAGGCAGGACCTCGACCTCGGGCACGGAACCGTAGAGTGCGGTCAAGGCGCGCGCACAGGCCGCGGATTCTTCGACCTGCTGGCGCTGCAAGACCCGACCGAGGTGGACCCGCCTCAGGCGCCCCCGCCGCAGACGCGACAGGTCCGGCGCGACCCACTTCAAGAGGCGTCCTGCGGTGCGGGGCCCGGTTGATCCTCGCCGGCGCCATCTTCGGCACCCCGCCATCGACGACTGCGGGCGACCTCGGCTTGGTAGCTGAGCTCTTCCTGGGTCGTGCGCTCTTCATCCCAGCCCAGCAGGTGGGCCATGCGGGCCGCCACCGCCGCACAGGCGGACAGGCCCTGGTCGACATCGCGAAAGAAGAGCTGGGTGCGGCGGATCATGATGTCGCACACGGTCGCGGCCAGCTCTTGATGCACCGCGAAGTCGACCTGGGCGAGGATCTCGGGGCGGCCGGCCACCAGCGGCGCGACCAGGGCCTGGTCGTCCGCCGCCAGGGACGCCACGTCCAGCCCGCGCATGCCATAGCTGTCCGCCAGCAGTCGCGCGGTGGCTTCGCTGAGCCGACCACCACCGACTTCGAGGACCCGACGAGCGACCGCGGCGTGATCATCGTTCTCGGGCCAACCGACCGCGCCAGGCAGGGGTTCCTTGTCAGTCCGAGCCTGGCGTAGATCGTCGTGGACCTGGCCGGTCAGCATCAACAGCCCGATGGCCTTGTCGACGACCTCTTCCGCCATCTTGCGGTAGGTCGTGAGCTTGCCCCCGGCGATGGTGATGAGCCCGTCGGCGTCGATGCGGATGTCGTGCTCGCGCGAGACGCTGGATTCGCCCTCTGCCACGTCCTGGATGAGCGGCCGCACACCGGCCCAGGTCGAGATCACGTCATGCGGCGTCAGCCGGGCGGACGGAAAGTACGAGTTGACCGCCGCCAACAGGTAGGCCACGTCTTCGCAGGTGGCCGCGACCTCGGCCGGATCCTCGGCGTAGTCCGTGTCCGTGGTGCCCACATAGGTGCGGTCTCCCCAGGGGATCGCGAAGAGCACTCGCCCGTCCTTGGGATGGAAGGTCACAACGGCGTTGTTCACAGCCAGCCGCTCGGCGTCGACCACGATGTGTACGCCCTTGGTGGGACGCAAACGCGCTGCGCCCCCATCCATGGACAAAGCCCGCGTGCGGTCTGACCACGGCCCGGTCGCGTTGATGATCGCATGGGCACGCACATCGAGTTCCTTGCCGCTGAGCTGCTCGCGCACCCGAGCGCCGATGATGCGCCCGCCCTCGTCCCGCATGAAGCCGACGACCCGCGTATAGGTCGCGACCACCGCGCCCTGTGCCGCGGCATCCAGGGCGTTCTCCAAGGTCAGGCGCGCGTCGTCGGTCGCGCAGTCGTAGTACAAGGGAGCGCCCTTGAGGTCCTGCTGGCCCAGCAGGGGCTCTTCGGCTGCGATGTCCTTGCGTGACAGGTTGCGGTGGCGCTTGGGCGAGCGGAACAGGCTGAGGCCGTCGTAGAGCCACATGCCGACGTTGACCGTGAAGACGCCCCGCCGGCTGTTCTTGTAGACCGGGAAGATGAAGCCCAGCGGGTTGACCAGGTGCGGCGCGATCTCCATCAGCACGCGGCGCTCGGTCACCGACTCGAAGACCAGCGAGAATTCGCCCTGTTCGAGGTAGCGCAGCCCACCGTGGACCAGCTTGCTGGACCGGCTGGAGGTCCCCGAGGCCAGGTCCTTCTGCTCGACCAGCGCGACCCGAAGACCCCGGCGAGCCGCGTCGCGGGCCGCCCCCGCGCCGGTGATTCCCCCGCCCACTACCAGCAAATCGAAGGGGGTCTCGGCGCCTGCTTCGAGGCGCTCCATCATCTGGTCCTGTCGATGCATGCGTACTCCCAAGTCGGCGCAGCGCATGGCAACCATGCCCTACCAGGCCACCAGAGGCAACGCGGAATGCAGCGCGGAATGCAAGGACGCCGGGTTAGCCAGTGGCCGCAACGCCGCGCCACAGGAGGCACCCATGGCCGTCGATCCCGCTGGATTCCGCTTTCTCAAGATCAGCCTGCCCCAGGCAGAGGGCCAAGCCCCTGGCGCCGTGGTCGAGGTCGAGCTGGACCACGGTCGCGCCAACGAGATGGGTGCCGCCGTCCTCGATGAGTGGGAAGCCCTGTGTCAGGGCCTGGAAGAGGGCGCACACCGGGCCCTCATCACCTACAGCCGCCGCCGCAGCCGCAAGGGCACACCGATCTTCATCGCCGGCGCCAACGTCACCGAGCGCGGCGACTGGGACGACCAGAAGATCCGCGCCCACGTCCGGCGCCAGCGGGCCGTCCTGGGACGACTGCGGCGGGCACCGGTCTTCCACACCGTCGTCGTCGACGGCGTCGCCTTGGGCTGGGGCACCGAGTATATGCTCACCGCCGACTACCGGATTGCCGGCCCCGGCGCGTCCTTCGCCCTGCCCGAGACCAGCCTGGGGATCCTGCCGGGGGCCGGCGGCACCAGCGAACTGTGGACCCTCATCGGCCTGCCCCAGGCGCTGCGCATGGGGATGACCGGCGAGCGCATCGACCAACAGGAAGCCTGGCGGATCGGCCTGGTGCAGGAACGCTGTGAGTCCCTGGACGCGGGCCTGGACCGAGCCCGGGCGCTGGCACGGCGCACCGCACGCCGCTCGCCGACCGGCCTCGCGGCCTTCAAGCGAGCCGCCCTGGCCTGCGTCGGACAGCCCGCCGCCCAGCGCTCCGAGATCGAGGCCCGCGCCTACGAGACCTGCCTGGACAGCGGGGACGCCGCGGCCGGTCGCGCCTCCTTCAAGGCGATCACCGCTGGCCAGCCCGTGCCGTGGCCACCTCGCCGGGACTTCCACCCGTGATCGCCGTGCTGAGGCTGGGGCTGTGGGCACTCGGCTGCGCCTCCGCCCCCAGCACCGTCGCGGACTGCGCCCGGATCGCCGACCTCCAGCAGCGCGAGGAGTGCCGCTTCACCTTGGCCTCCGCCCTGCTCGACCAGCCTGGGCAGCTCGACCAGGCCCTCGCCGACATCGACTCGGTGGAGAGCCGGGACCTGCTGCTGCTCCGCCTGGCGGTGGCCGACCCACCTCGCGCCTCGCGCCTCTGCGCTCAGGTCACCACGACGGGTGCCCGGCAGAAGTGCCGCCAGGTCGTCGGGCGTCCTCACCTCTCCACCTCGCCTCGCGCTGCGCAGTGAGCCGCTCCGCGACGATGCTGGTCGCGTGGTC
>JAADHA010000173.1 GCA_013152105.1 Oligoflexia bacterium
GATCTGCCCGCGGCGCGTGCCAAGCCCGTCCGGTCCTCGCGTGCCCGGACGACGGCGCGCACCACGACCAAGACCACACGCCGCCGCACGACCGACAGCGGCATCTGCATCCGCTGCGCCGCCGACATCGTCTTCTCGATCGACAAGCCCCTGTGCGCCAAGTGTTACCGAAGCTGGTCTCGCTACAAGAACGACAGCTACAAGGAGAAGTACTGCCACGCCTGCGGCGAGGAGCACGCCGCGACGATGCTCAAGCCCCTCTGCCGAGGCTGCTGGAAGGATGGGCGTGGATGAGCTTCAGTCGGCACCCGCTTCGGCCAGATCGGGATCCAACATCCCGAGGGCGTTGACCAGGCGCACGCTGTCTGGCCACCGCCGCGAGCGACACAGCGGGTCCTCCCGGTGCAACTCATCCTCCCGGGCCACGTAGAGCACCCTCACGAGCGTCTCCAGGCCCGGCGGAGGACTGTAGATGGGGCCGCCCTTCGCGCCGTGGCGCAAGGAGACGGCCAGCCTTGGGCTCGCAAACCGGGACGCTCACCGAAGAAGTGCGCATGGCCTGGCGACCAAGGTGTGCCTTGTGCCCACCGGCACCGGTCGCCAAGCCCAGTACTCGCGCCAAGAAACCTGTCGACACACGATGTTTATGTGCCTAAACTTTCTGCATGGAGCCAACGCTCAACGAAAGGCGCAGCAGCCGAAAGGGGCGCTGTGCCAGAAGGCGTGCAACGACTCTGGACTGGGGTCGTGCAACGCAACAGGACCTCTGGCACATCCCCGAGCAGCTCAAGGAACTCGCGGTCGAAGATCATCGACACTGCGAACTCAGCAAGGCCCCAACGACCGACGCGATCTGGGTCTTCACTCCTGAGTTGTGGGGCGATGACCTGCTCTGGATCCGACTCATTGAACGCAACGGCATCGTCGTTGTCAGCTTCCACAGGGCATGACCATGAAGCCTCAAGTCCCGCCTCCCCTCTGCCCCTTCTGCAACAACCCGGCCACGCTCCAGCAGCGCCTCACGCGCTACCGGCGCGGTGACATGGAACTGGCGGTTCACACGTGGACCTGGCTCTGCGCCGAGGGATGCGCCGACCCCGACACTGGCCAACCGCCCTACATCTTCCTCGACCCACCGCTGATGCGCTGGAACGACCAACTCGCGCACCGGGCCTGGCTCCATCATTACGGCGAGCCAATGCCGCCATCCCGGCGTGGTCAACGACGCGGCGAGAAGCGAACCGTCCGGATTCCCGTGCTCCTGACCCCGACTGAGGCTGAGCGACTCGACAAGCTGCGCGGCGACGTCTCTCGTAGTGAGTTTCTGCGGCTGGCTCTTGATCCAGACCACAGGAAGACTGGTTGACCATGCCTCATGCGTGACTGGCTTGAGTCCCTACTTTGCGAGCATCAGGAGGACACCACATGCCACAGGTGTCAGGGGCAGCGTCGGCGGACCGTACAGAGAAGGTGCTGCTGAACCTGACGGCTGGCAGCGCTGGTGGCGGGGCGGCGCTACTCTGGCATCCCACGCTGCTGTTGCGTCTGGGGCTCTCTTCGAAGTAGTCGGCACCGGTCAAATCTCCGAACAGTCTTGGAGCGTCCGGTACGGTGCCCCCTTCTTGGTGGGGGAGGGTGCCCACGACCAACTCGCGCTCGTCGTTGTCCGTGACGACCTCGTCCGGGACGTTGGGGGCTTCGGGGCACCAGCGAGCCTTCAGTCGGGTGCCGTACTCGTCCCAGAGCTCCTCGTGGAGTGCAAAGCTCCAGCACGGCCTCGGCCTGTTCGGCGGCCCAGCCGCGAGCAGCGAGATCGAGAGCTGCCACCACAGCATCGTTCAGCCGCGGCTGAAGTTCGGCGGCGCGTTCTGGCACCCCGACGGTCAATTGATCGGCCACCGGCGCCTGAGAGTCCCGCGCCGCAGCGTGACAGCGTCACGGAATCTGGGACAGGAGAAAAAAAATGCTAACGGGCAATGCCTGGCACTTGATCCACCTGATCCCATGCGTGGTGCTACGGTCCCCACCCCTCGGAACTCGGAGCGGTCCTGAGCCACTACGCGCTGCTGCTGATCGTGCTGGTCGCCTTCGTGGCGCCGCTCGCCAGCTTCCGGATCCGGTCGCTGCGGGTGCCGGCCATTCTGGTGGAGATCCTGCTCGGCATGGCGCTGGGCAAGAGCGGTCTGCAGGTCGTCGAAACGGACGCCGTCATCGACTACCTGGCCGAGTTCGGCTTCGTGTTCCTCATGTTCCTGTCGGCCTTCGAGCTGGACTTCGGGCCGCCCGGCCGCAGCGGTCGCAGTCGACTGCAGCCCTGGGTGCAGCCCGGGCTGCTCTTTGCGTTGACCTTGGTGCTGTCCCTGCTGGGCGCCGAGGCCCTGCATCTGGCGGGCCTCATCCGGCAACCGCTGCTCTTCGCCCTGATCCTGTCGACGACGTCGGTGGGTGTGGTCCTGCCCACCCTCAAGGAGCGGGGCGAGGTCCGCACCGGCTACGGCCAGGCGCTGGTCCGCGCCGCCCTGGTCGCCGATCTCAGCACGATCCTGCTGCTCACGCTGTTCGTGCTGAATGCCCACCACGACTCTGCGGGGCAGATCGCCCTGCCCGGTCTGCTGGCCGTGGCCTTCGTGGTCGTGCTGGTGGCCGGCCGTCGGCTTGGGCAGGTGCCCATCCTCGGACGGATGCTGGACGAGCTGGACCACGCCTCCACGCAGATCAAGGTCCGCGGTGGCCTGGCGGTGCTCGTCCTGTTCATCGTCCTTGCCGAGTCGCTGGGTGCAGAGGCCATCCTGTCGGCCTTTCTCGCCGGGCTGCTGGTGACGCTCTTGGCCGGGGACTCACGGGAGACCCTCGGGCACAAGCTGGACGCCATCGGCTACGGATTCTTCATCCCGGTCTTCTTCGTGATGGTCGGCGTCGGAGTCGACGTCCCCGCGCTGGTGGCCGACCCGCGCGCCCTGCTCCTCGTCCCGCTGCTCGTCGGCGTGGCCTTCCTGGTGAAGCTCGGCCCCAGCCTGCTGATCTTGCGGAACTTCGGCCTGCGCCGGAGCCTGGCTGGGGGCTTCTTGCTGTCCAGCCGCCTGGCGTTGATCATCGCGGCCTCCAGCGTGGCGCTGGATCTTGGCGCCATCGACGTGACCGTCAACACCGCGGTCGTGCTCACCGCCATCATCACCTGCCTGCTGTCGCCCATGCTCTACGATCGCGCCCTGGGTTCGCCCGTGCGCGGGCGCTCGCGCGTCGTCGTGGCCGGTGTCGGTCGGGTGGGCCGGCGGCTCGTGCAGCGCCTCGCAGCTCACGACGTCGATGTCGTCGTCGTGGATCGGGCCGCGTCCCAGGAAGCCAAGCTCGGCGCGGACCTGGTGCGCTTCGTCGTCGGTGATCTGCAGGAACCCGCCGTCATCGCCGA
>JAADHA010000579.1 GCA_013152105.1 Oligoflexia bacterium
GTGATGGCCTGGTACAATATGCAAAAGGGCGGCGCTGTCGCCGATGTCGCCAAGGCGACGGCGAGCGGCAACTCTAGCGACGCATACGCCCAGCTCATGGAACAGCCTGGCGGCGTCGTGACCCTGGATGGGACCGAACCGGTGCTGGGCAATCCCGCCGCGCCCTACACCGTGCTCGAGTACGCCGACTTCCAGTGTCCAGCCTGTGCGGCGGTCACGCCGATGTTGCACGACCTGGTCGCGAAAGACCCGAACATCAAGGTCATCTTCAAGAATTACCCCCTCTCCAGCCTCTGCAACAGCTCCATGAACCGGGTCTTCCACGAAAACTCCTGCCGCGCGTCTACGGCCGGCGAGTGTGCGCGCCAACAGGATCACTTCTGGGACCTGGCCCACCTCATGTTCAAGAACCAGACCGAGCTCGACGACGACGGCTTGAACTTCATGGCCTCTCAGGCCGGCGTCGATGCCAGCGCCTTCGCAATATGCATGGCGGATCCGGCATCCCTCGACGCGGTGCGGGCTGACGCGAACGCGGGCAATGCCTTGGGGATCGACAGCACCCCCAGGCTGTATCTGCACGGCATCGCCGGGGACGACTGGGTGATGTTGACAGCGGGTCCCGAGGGCGCTGAATTGCTGGTGCGCGCCCACGCGGCGGGCAAGACCCTACCGGCGGCACCGCCCGCCGGCAGCCACCCGCGCCACTGAAGGCGATCGGATCCTGGGACACCCGCCCGCTCTCGCCGCCCCTGAGCCGTCGACCGCGGGCGTGACCGGCGACCATGCGCTCCGCGGGCCAGGCCAGGCATGAGGCGCTTTCTGGCGCCAGCTCTGCCTGGGATGGGCCAGGATCTCGAGCTTGACCCCGATGTGTCTCATCACCTGCTGCGGGTCACGGGCATCGCTCCTGGTGAGCTCGTGTGCATCTTCGATGGCCGTGGCGGACAAGCCCTGGCTGAGCTGACCGGCACGAATCAAGGGCGAGCCCGCTTGCGCCAGACTGGCCCGACCGAGACCACGCAGCTCGCCGCGGTGGTGTTGCTCATCGGCATCTGCAAGCACGCCGCCATGGACACCCTGGTGCGGATGGCGACCGAGCTGGGGGCAGGGCAGATCCAGCCCGTGATCACCCAACGCAGCGTCGCAAGGGGCGACCGCTCCAAGCGTTGGTCCCGCATCGCCGAGAGCAGCGCCGCGCAGTGTGGACGCGCCCAACTGCCGCTGGTTCACCCGGTTCGGTCTCTACCCACAGCCTTGGACGCGCTGGCCCCGGAGCTGCCCGGTCTGGTCCTGGTGCCCGGGGGCGAAGACACGGCGCCCTGGAGTGCCCCCCTTGCGATCCTGGTTGGGCCCGAGGGAGGACTCAGCGCAGCCGAAGTGGCGTTGGCCCGGACCCACGGCTTCCGCACCGCGGGCCTGGGGACACGCGTGCTGCGGGCTGACACGGCGGTCGCCGCAGCCTTGGCGCGGGTCTTCTGACAAGACCACCGAGCCCCGACCAGCCGCTTCAGTCCACCGGATCGGTGTCCCGACGACGCCGCCGACCGAAGGCGAGCAAGCCCAGCAGGCCGGGGATGAGCAAAGCGGTGCCACTGCTTCCGCTGCCACTGCTGCTGCCACTGCTGCTGCCGCAGCTCCCGGTGCTGACCGCGACCTGTTCGGCGCTGTACTCGTCGACGGGATTCACGGTGACGCGGACATCGACATTGCAGTAGTCGGTGTGGCCCCCCGGGTCCGAGACCAGCAGCGCGAAGGTGTAGGTCTCTTCGGCCTTGTTCCCAGGGATCTCGGCGGGAGCCGTAAAGGTCGGGGATGCCGACCCCACATTGTCCAACGCCACGATGCCAGCGCTGGTGAGCTTGGAGTCGGGGGTCCATGCATAGCTGACACTGTCGCCATCGGCTTCGTAGACGAAGGCCGACAGGTGCGCCTGCTCCCCGACGCTGATGGTCGTCTTGTCCGTCTGGCAGTCGCCGATGATCAGCGGGTCGCTGCTCAGGTCCACGCAGCCATCTCGTTCGTCGGACAGCCCGTTGCAGTCGTTGTCCACGCCATCGCAGTACTCGACCGCGCCCGGGTTGATGCTGGGGTCGCTGTCGTTGCAGTCGCCTTCGGACTCGGCGTAGCCGTCACCATCGTCGTCGGCCAGGGTCGTGCCCTCGTCCACGACCCCGTTGCAGTTGTTGTCCCGGTAGTCCGGGATCTCTTCGGCACCCGGGAAGGTCGCTGGGTCGTTGTCGTCGCAGTCCCCCTCGAACTCGGCGTAGCCGTCACCATCATCGTCACTACCCGCGGTACCCTCGTCGACCACGCCGTCGCAGTCGTTGTCCAGGCCGTCGTACTGTTCGATCGCCCCCGGGTAGGTCGCGATGTCGCTGTCGTCGCAGTCGTCGGCCGTCTCGCCGTCCGTTCCGTAGCCATCGCCATCATCATCGCTTGGCGGGAAACTGGCCCGGTACAGGAACGAGGCGGCCGCATCTGTGACCTGGCCCGCGCTGTCGGTGGCCCGCACGATGAGCGTGTCGGTGCCCGGGCTGAGCTTGTCGCGAGGCACCTTGGCTTCGACGTAGCCGCTCTCGTCTGGCGCGTAGAAGGTGTCGACCAGCACGGGGTCATCCGTGTTCAGTACGCCACTGCGAATCTGCAGGGCGAGCGTATCGGCCGGCTGGTTGCAGTCATAGACTTCGAAGATCACATCGAGGTCTTGGCCGTTGAGGTGCTCGAAGCCGACCGTCGGGGCGATCAGGGTGACCGTCGGGTAGCACTCTTCGAGATCGGTCCCGACATTGCCCTGGATGGGAATAGCCACGGCCGGTTCGTCGGGGTCGTTGGAGTCGATCCACAGGGTGCAACTGGCGCCACTGTCCGACGTTGGCGTGAAGGCGACGTCGACACCCGTCAGCGCGTCTGCAGCCAACAGCTTGGTGTCGTCATAGGACCAGTCGATTGAGAATCCCTCATCACAGGACTCAGAATCCAGGTACGGAGGCTGGATGATCAGGTCACCGTCGCCGGCATTCAACACACTGACCAACATGGAGAACGAGTCCCCCTGCCACACCGTGCCGAATTCCAAGGCCCTGGGCGACACGTAGATGTTCGGCGCGCCCTTGTCGCCCTCGCCCGACATGATGATCGTGATCTCGCTGTTGTTCGGGTCTGCCCAGTAGGTCTGCTCGGCATCGCCAGAGACGTCCTCGTCGACGGTCTGGACGGTGATGGACCCGTAGATCAGCCCGATGCGTCCCGGAGTGAGGGTCACATCGACCGGCAGGCTACAACCCGGCCCCAGTACGCGGGCCGCCGCTTCAGAATCCGTGCCGCCGTCGCCGCCCCACCAACCGCCCGTGTCCGTTCCCGCCCGAGCGAACATCGTGATCGTGCCGGAAGTCCCGCCGTCCGCTG
>JAADHA010000547.1 GCA_013152105.1 Oligoflexia bacterium
GTGAAGAGCAGGCGCTGGAGTCCTGCGACGCGGTGATCACCACCGATGAGGCCCTGGCCACCTGGGCCTACAACGCCAGCACCCACACGGGAATTCGCATCGCCGGGGTGGGAGACATCGACGGCGACGGCTACGACGACGTGGCGCTGGGGTGGCCGGAGATGGCGACCACGGGGACGACCGGAGAAGAGCTCATCGACGCGGGTGTGGTGTACCTGTACAAGGGGCCCATCGAGGGCAGCTTCGAGAAAGGCGATGAAACGGCCCGGATCGATGGATCCGTGAGCGAAGACACGGTGGGCTGGGACATCACGGGGCTGGGAGACATCGACGGTGACGGCTACGACGACTTCGCGGTCGGGGCCGCCGACGACCCGTGGAACGTTCCGTCCGGCACGCCGTCGGTGTACCTCGTGCATGGCCCGGCCGACGCCACCCGTTTCGATAGCGACATGGTCCTGCTCGAAGGGGGCGAGGTCCATGACTGCCTGGGGGCGGTCATCACGCCGTTCGACGATGCAGACGAAGACGGGGTCGCCGACGTGCTGGTCAGCGCCCGCTGCAACGGCGAGGTCCACCTGGTCTCCGGCGGGGCCGAGAACGCCCAGGTGCCCGGTGACGACGACATCGCCACCTTCTACGTGCCGTACAAAGAATCCGATGCCTACTACCCCTACAACATCTCCAGCCGGTTCGGCCACTCCTTGGCCCAGGGTGACATCGATGCCGATGGCATAGCGGACATCGTCATTGGTACGCCGGAGCCCTACGCCTACCTCGCCTACTCCGATCGCGATGCCCTTGGGTTCGCCGCCGTCTATTCCGGTCCTTCAACAGGTGTGCGCGCATATGACGACGCCGACATCATCATCGCCGGGGTACAAAGCGACACCGCGTACCAGTCCGAAGGATCGACCCGACTCGACTTGGAGTTGGGCGTCGGGTTGTCGGTCGCCGACCTGAACGGCGACGGATATGACGACGTGGTCGTCGGCGCGCCCATGCGCAACGAGGGGGACGGCGACTACCAGGAGGGCGGTGTCTACATCTACTTCGGCCCCCTCCACCAGCCCGGTTACGGCATCCCGGACGCCGACCTGGCGATCCTCGGTGACGAAGACAACGACAAGATCGGTGGTGAAATGGACGCCGGCCACGATCTCGACGGTGACGGCTGGAACGACCTGCTGGTGGGCGAAGGGCGTCTCGAGATCAATGGTGATCAGGGCTCATACGGCCTGGGCTATGCTTCGCGCGCATGGGTGTTCCTCGGCCCACTCACGACGGGCACCCGGGAAGCCGCCAGCGCCGATTTCATCATCCAGGGAGACGAGCCCGCAACGCTCGGCGCCCAGGCCCGCGTCGCCGGAGACACCAACGCCGACGGTCTGCCCGAGCTGCTCGTCGGCGACCAGGCCCTCCACCTCTACCTGTTCGACCTGCCTTCCAGTGACGCATACTGACCGTCGCCGGGTCGGCACCTTCACCACGGGGACCTGCCCATGACCGGCGTCCTGCTGCTGTTCGCCTGCACCGCTCAGCCCGGTGATGGTGGCACCGACCCCACCGGCGACAGCGCCTCGGAGGACAGCGGTTCTCAGGACACCGGCGACACGACGCCGGACGACACGGGAGCCCCTCCCGACGACACGGGCGACGATACGGCAGGGAACCAGGGTCAGGTCTTGCTTGTTATCAACCAACAAGTGATAACAAGCAAGACCTGACCCCTCAGATGACCCGATCAACTCGACTCATCCCGGCCAGGTTCGGCACCTGCTCCGGCAGCGGAGCTTCACCCCGGTTATTTCCGTGGCATGCGAAACGTGGCCCTGGTGGTATTGGAGGTTCTTGCCTGGCTCGTGATGGGCCTTGGCCTCGTGTTCCTCCTCTTCTCCTTGACGCCAGGAACAGACCTCATGGACGCCCCCATCCTGTTCGAGACCTCGTGGTTCTTCATCCTGCCCGCGATGGCGACCGTCGCCCTCGCACGATTGCTCAGACGACGATCATCACGGCGATAGACCGCCAGGTCGTGCTCGCCAGCGCTGTACACGCTGGACCGGACGCAGTAGGACCGCTCGAACGGGAAGGCCACATGGACGACCGGAAGCACTTCATCTCCATGCTCAGACCGGGCAGACCCACACTCCACGACGACATGACCGAAGACGAGGAGGCGATCATCTCCGCCCACGGCGACTACCTCCGGGAACTCTTCGAAGCTGGGAAGGTCATCTTCGCCGGCCCGTCCACCGAGGGACGGTTCGGCCTCGTGGTCATGGAGTCTGACTCCAGAGACGAGGTCATCAAGCTCATGGAGGCAGATCCCGCGGTCTCTACCGGAATCCTCACGTCGGAGGTGACCGAATTCAGCGTCTTCCTCATGCGGGGCACCACCGGCACCAGGGAATAGCCGCGGTCGGAGAACGCTGGCCGCGAGCGGCGTGGTTCCCCGGGGGAATCGGTGTTCTGGGAGATCCGGCGCCAACAGCGGCAGCAGCCAACCCGCGGACAAATGCCCCGATTCCGGGGCCCGAATTCGGCATCTGGCTCAACTCTGGTCCGCCCTGCCCCCCAAGGTCGGATCCCGGCGAGCCGAACGCATCGGTGCGCGCCGGCCGGAGCGCCAAGGCTCCCAGCGGCAGACCGCCTCCGGCGCCCCGCGCCCTGCTACGACCGTACCCGTTCAGCCCGTCCGAAATGAGTCGGTCAAACGTCGGCGAAACGGGGCGTGTCTGGCTCGTCGATCTTCTCCGTCGGGTCGAGAGCGCTGAAGCACGTGTGGTCTGGGCCCCGGTCACAAGAGCGGCCACCCCTGTGCTTCCGGCCACCGCCTGAAGGCATCAGATGCCGTGTTCACAGGACCGGGGCGCATTTTTGGCGGGGGGAGGAAGCCTCCCCCCGCGGTGCGCTGTCGTGCCCCCCTCCCCACGCCTTACGGGCGCTGCCGCCGCCGACGGCTCGTGTCAGCCCTACCCCGGTGCGCTCCCCATGTGGCCGCTGTCATGCCCAAGGCCCGCGCCAGTCTTCCATCGAGCTGAACGGGTGTTTCGTGTCTTCGGGGGCGCCCCCGCGTCGTAGGACCGGCCAACGGGTCGTCTGGCGGGCGGGCTCCGCTGTGACGAAAAGTGACATGATCAAGGCGGGAACGGGACGTTCCGGAGTGGATGGACCGGGGGAGGCGCATTAGGTTGCCCTCATGAGAGAAGATGGTGTTGGTGTGGTCTCCGAGGAGGACTCCGCGGTCGGTGTGAGTGCGCGACCGTCGCCAGGGTACGGCGTGATCACCCAGGTGGCGCTGGCCGCGGTGGTGGCCGACAGCGGCGGTGGGGCAGGAGAGTATGGCTCCGGAACCGGCGACCGCAGCCAGCGCGCCGACGAGCTGATCGACCTGATGGGCGATC
>JAADHA010000342.1 GCA_013152105.1 Oligoflexia bacterium
TGGTGCCGTGAGTTGTAGAGGTGGTGCCGGCCGTGTCGGCGCCGGTACCCGTGGGGGTACATGCGAGGGCGAAGAGCGCTGGAAACAGGGTCGCTGGAAGCAGGGTAAGGATGGTGGGTCCCTGGTCTGAGGGCCGTCAGTGTAGCGCGTGTGGTGAGCGGTCGGTGCAGCTACCCGCCCTGCGTCTTTCGCAACAGCTCCAGCGCCGCGTCGAGTGCTTCGTCCTGGCCTGCTCGCACACCGGCGATGGTGCGGGCGACGGGCACGGTGGGAAGTACGCCGATGCCATGGTGTCGGGAGCCGTCGTGGTTGGTGGTGCGCATGCCCGTGAACACGAATTGCACGCCGCCTGGTGCCCGGCCCCTGGTCACGTTGCCGTTGGTTCCGGCAGACGGCTGGCCGACGATGGGTACGCCCGCGTCACGGAACAGGGACAGGACGGTCTCGGCAGCGCTGACGGCGCGAGCGTCTGTGATCACGACGGTGGGCACATCGAAGCCCATCAAGCGTGGCCCGGCCCGCCAACCGCCCTCGACCCACGACGCCGGCCCGCCCGGCCCGATCCAGACCGGCGTGTCGAAGCGCTGGCTGTCCACCCGCTTCGGGAGCAGCTTCGCGATCGTGTCGATGGGGGCCCTGGGATAGCCGCGGAGGTCGAGGACCACCCCCGACGCGGCGCGCAGGTCTGGCAAGGCGGCGGTGAGGGTTTCGCCTTTGACCCGATCCAGATCGACGTAGATCACGCCATCATCGAGGTGGTCGACCTCTGGCCGCTCTGGCAGATCCGAGAGCGGCACAGCCGAGCCTGTGGTCGGCAGGAGCGGCAGCGACAAGTCCACCGGCGCCTGGCCGGGGTGGGCCATGGCGAGCTGCACACGACCAGGCTGTTCGCGGCGCAGGAGATCCTCCACCGCACGGTAGCGCCGCGACGCCAGGGTCGCCCCGGACTGGTGGGACAGGGCGTTTGACAGCACGGTGTCGACCGGCTGACCGTCGATCTGGCTCAGGACCATGCCCGGCTCCGCGCCGGGCGCCAGGTCCGCGACGGTCGCGACCACGACCTGGTCTTCCACCCAGGCCAGGACGAGGTCGGGCGTGTAGGGCTTCCGGGGCGCTCCGTCCAGCATGATGCGGCCGTGCCCGTCTCCGGCGTGTACAAAGATGGGCTCCAGCGCGACCTTGACCGCGGCCGGATCACCGGCCTCGGCCACGGCGCCCAGGGCCTCGCGCAGGGTGGCATCCCAGTCCACCGGCACGATGTCCTGGTAGGGCCAGGAGTGTTCCATGGCCTGCTCGATGTGGATGGCGGCACCCAGCCGGACCGGTCGCCAGTCGATGTTCCACCAGTCCAGCTCGGGTGGGAATTCCCCCGTTGGCGGGGGCGGTGGGGCCGGGTCGGCGAGCAGGGCGAGCGCCTGGTCGATCGGGTCGGCGCCCTCTGCGAGCGGGTAGGCCGGCATGACCGTGCCCAGGACGTTCGGAATGAGCGCGAAGACCCGTCCGTTCAGCAACTCGACCTGGATGTCGGGCTCCAGCCCGGGGAAGAGCGGACTGCCCAGCAGGCGCGCTTGCCCGGCCTCGACCAGGGCTCGCAGCGCGCCCGCGGCCGAGGGGCGCGTGCGCTCGTCGGTGAGCGCGACCACCTCGACCGCCTTCGACCGGTGGCGGGTCGGGCGCTGCTCGGTCTTCCTCTCCTCGATCGTTGTGCGGTAGACGGAGTTGTGACCGAGCCCCTCTTGGAATCCCAGGCGCCGGAAGTGGGCCCAGGACATCGACACCTTCTCGGCGAGGAGGTCGGCCGCCTGTGCTTGGGAGAGGATGGCACCGCCTCGCAGATCGAGCACGATCCCCTCTTCCCCTTCCGGCATGGCCTGGCCGGGTCCAGGGACGAGGTAGACCACGCCATCTGCCAGGGACTGCTGCTGTGCTGGCGGTGCCGAGGGCGGGGCGAGGTCGACTACCGTGCCCGGACCGACCTGGGCGCGAAGGGCGTCGACCAGGGCCGCGTCATCCTGGGCCTGCTCGACGGCGACAAGGCCCTGAAGCATCAGGTCGTCGAAACGCTCGGCCAGCAGCGGACCGGCGGCTGTGTCCCACTGGATCGTTCCCCACAAGCGTGCGGACGCCACCAGGTTGTCGAGCTTCCGGGGCGTCAGCGGTGCCAGTGGGTCGCCGGCTCCCAGTTGCTCGGCGCTCGGCGGAGCCAGCTCGATCGCCTTCAGCTCCACGTCGTCCATGGAGATGCGACCGATCCCGCGCAGCAGCAGGCCGAAGCAGACCCGCTGCGCCTGGTCGGACAGTCTCAGCGAGACTTGCTGCTTGCCGTCGATTGCGCCCATCAGCGGGCGGTCGGACATGTTGTCGAAGGCAAGCGACCCGTCGGGGCCATCCACCCGCATCCACAAGCCTGCCCTTCCCCGTGCAACCCAGCCGTTGACCTGGGCGCTGAGGGTCAAGCGCGCCCCGTCCAATGCCTTGGCGTCCACGCAGCGGCTCCACGTGCCGAAGGTCTGGGCATCCGACCAGGCGATGCGCTCGAGCACGGCGGCGCCGCCATCTACAAAGTGCTTGTAGCCGTCGCCTCTGCCACCCCAGTAGCGCTCGCCTTCGGCGAAGTCCATGTTCGTCCCCAGCGGCGAAAGCGGTTGCACCACGGGACCCGACTGGGTTTCGGCGGGCAGGGATGTGCAGGCGAACAGCAGGAAGGCGAGCATCGCGACCTCGTTTCTTGCAATATGGATCGTCCACCGGACTCGTGCATCGACCCGGGCTCCGACACTGGCGGGGTTCGCATCATGTCTGATCCCGGGCAGGGTCTCTCGCAAGCGGGGGCCGGTACAGTTCGCCACGCGGCTCCCGCACTCGCCCTCGTCGAACCAAGGACAACGATATGCTGCTGTGGCTCCTCGGCTGTGTCGCCATCACTGCCCGCTCGACCTTGCCCGTGACACTCACCAATGTGCCGCCAGGGACGGCCGTTCGGGGCGACGGGGTTGCCGTGGGTGCCGAGGGTGGCGACGCGGTCCTGTCGGTGCCTCGTCCCAAGGCGCGTCCCAGCCCAGGCTCGGAGATTGCCGTGGCCGGGCAGGATCCCGTGAGGGTGATGAAGCTCTCGGACCGCTACCTCAGCCTCACCGAGCCGGGTGCCTGTGTGCGCTCGCTGCGCCTCACTCCGACGATGCCGCTGGATCGAAGCCTGCTGTTTGGCTCCGAGTTGCTGTTTCCGCCCGCTTTCGTGGTGGATCTCCTGGTCGTGGCCTTTTCGGAGGACCGCAAGATGGCGCGTTGGCGCCCGCGCACCGTGGACACCCAGTCGCTGCCTTGCCTGGAGAGCTTGCCTGCCACGACCTCGATCCACATCGACCCCTTCCGCGAGGGAGGGAAGACCTACGTGTTTGGCGTGAC
>JAADHA010000241.1 GCA_013152105.1 Oligoflexia bacterium
GGTGATCAGCGTGGTGGCGACCTGACCCAGCATCTCGTCGTGGCCGTAGCCGAACATCCGCTCCATGGCCGGATTGGCCGAGAGGACCCGCAAGTGCTCATCGACGGTCATGATGCCGTTGACCGTGTGGTCCACGATCGCTCGGAGGCGCCGTTCCCGCTCAGCCAGATCCTGAGTTGCTGCCTTGAGTTGTGCGGTGCGTGCGTTGACCTGGGTCTCGACGCTGTCCGCGCGCGAGGTCAGCATCATCGACCCCGCCATCGCGGCCCCCGTCAAGGCCAGCCCCGACAAGAGGGTGATCCAGGACAGCGCTTGGGGGACCGAAGGCGGCGCACCATTGAGCGGGCGCGCGATCACCAGCCATGACCGATCTTCGATCGCCACCACGTGGCGCTGGTGCAGCCCATCCAGCGCCTGGGCCAGTGTCAGGGAGGCTGGAGTCGGGGATTCATCCTGCCCGGCCTGGACCAGCAAGGGAGACCGCTCGGCGTCCCCTTCGGCAGAGTAGATGTAGAGGTTGACTTCACCCCCGTGAAGCGTCGTCCGACGAGCAGGCTCCAGGGCATCGTGAGCCAGTCGGTCCATTCGGTAGACGCCGGCCACGAAGCCATCGAGAGCGTCGCGGCGATCGGCGGCCGTGTCCAGGCGCTGACCGGTCTTGTAGACCGCCGCAACCGACCGGAAGCCCAGCGCGGCCTCACCCTTGATCTGTCGCGGTGGTGTGACCAGCACGAGTCCTGTGTCCACCGCCCGCTGAAGGGTCTCCCGGTCGCCCTGGGCGGCCGCCAGGTCCAAGCCCAGCTCGGCCGGGCGCGCCGCGGCGGGTTCGACCAGGACCACGGGGTACCATGCAGCACGCGACCTTGCAGGTCGAAGCTGACCATCAGGTCCATGCTCGACGACATCCAGGGGCATCGTCACGCCCACCGCATGGGCCCGCGCACGAAGGGCACCGACATCGGCGGGATCAGTCCGCACCGCCCACAACAGCGCCACCAGGGCGGGATGCCGCTGCAATGACGTTCGCGTGAAGGTCTCGAACTCGTCGCGGTCGACCCGCTCTGAGCTGGCGTAGAAGGAGGCCAGTCCGTGGACGACCGCCAACTGGGACGTCATCTCGCGCTCCATCGCCAAGAACAAGGTGTTCGCCGTCTGACTGAAGGTGGCGGCGTGCATGGCGTCGGCATGAATACGCATGTAGTCGCGCGCCAGGCGCCAGGCGCCGATGGAGGCGCCCAGCCCGACCAGCGCCAGCACAACCGTCGGGGTATGGCGAGTGAGCTTCATGGACGTCGTGACAGCGTAGTACAAGCGGCGATCACGGGACGCCGAACTTGGACTGCCCCCGGGGCCCTCCGCCAGAAAATGCACCGCCGCCTGGGGTTGGCGCGCTTTCCCGTGCGATGCTTCCCATCTACCCACTTCTGAGGTCGCGATGCACCCCCTTCATCGGCTCAGCCAGGTCACCGCGGCTGAACAGGTCGCAGCCTCTCAC
Source organism: Oligoflexia bacterium (assembly GCA_013152105.1). GTDB lineage: Bacteria > Myxococcota_A > UBA796 > UBA796 > UBA2385 > UBA2385. The sequence goes on from JAADHA010000241.1 coordinate 1,496, forward strand.
AAAGTGCTGATGGCGAATCTGGCTCAGATCCTGGACATGGACAACGGTCCAATCGCTGCCCGGCTGCTCGACCACCTCAAGGTCAGCATGCCGTACCACTTTCGCATGGAAGAAGAGCGCGACGGCATCTTCGACTGGATCGTCATGCTGACACCCTCTCAAGGTCCCGAAATTGACGCCCTGCTCGACGACCATCAGGCGCTACTGGCCGAAGTCCTGGTCCTGCGCCCTCCCGTGAGACTGGACGGCCGCCATGATGAAGCCGCGACGCTCCAGCTACGGGCATTCGCCGAGCACCTGCGCAAGCACGAGCGCCGCGAGAGCCTGGCCCTGAAGCTGGCACTGGAGGCGGCCAAGGCCGACTGAGCCGCCAGCCGTCTCGCGCCCGAACCGTTGGCGGCGGCACTAACGCCGCACAATTCGCTCCACCCTCAGCCGGTCGCGGCCATCGAAGACGGCGCGCAGGCTGGCCAGAACACCCGCCGTGGTCCCAATCGCGACCGCACCGGCGATGAGAAACATCACCATCACCTGGTAGCGAGCCGCCAATCCAGGCGCGGCTCCCCCCAGGATCTGCCCGGTCATCATGCCGGGGATGCTGACCAGGCCGGCGACGCTCATGCTGTTGAGGATCGGTACCAGGCCGGTGCGGATGGCGTCTCGGGCCACCGGGCGCGCCGCCTCCCACCAGGTCGCCCCGCGGGCCAGACGCAGCTCGACCTGGTCGCGTCCCTCGTCCAGGGTGGTCATGGCGCGGTCCAGGCCCAGGCCGACTCCGGTCAGGGCGTTGCCCAGCACCATTCCCAGCAGCGGGATCAGGTAGCGAGGGCTCCACCATGGATCGACCCTGAGCACCACGAGCAGGGCCACGGCCATCGAACAAGCCGCGCCCAGCGCGATGGCCGAGAGGCTGGTCGTCCACATTCCGGGGTGGGTGCGGGAGGATCGAGCGGTGGCTTCGCGAGCAGCCAGTCCCACCATCAAGGCCGCGATCCCCGCCACCAACCACGGGTCCTGCCGCGAGAAGACTGGCACCAGGACCAGGCCCAAGAGACCAAGCTGAACCGTCGTACGCACCGCCGCGACCGCCACACGACGCCCAAGACCCAGGCGCAACCAGATACTCACCACGCCGTGGCCCAGCAGGAGGCTGGCGGCGAGGGCCAACTGCGGCCAGCCGATGTCCACTGGGCCGGTCACGACTCCACGCCCTCGCGCACGGAGGGAGACGACGTCAGGACACCGAGCCGCAGTGTGCGCAGCCCACCCAGCCGCTGGTCGAGCCGGGCGTCATGGGTCACCCACACAGTGGTGCGACCGAGCAGCTCGGCCTCGACCTTGTCTCGCGCTTCCAGGTCCAGGGCGCTGGTCGGCTCGTCCAGCAGCAACACGGCCGGGTCCGTGGCCAAGGCCAGCGCCAGGTGCGCCCGCTGACGCTCGCCCCCGGACAGCAGGCGCCAGGCCCGGCGCCAGCACTCGGGATCCAAGCCAAGGCGCAGGGCGATCTTCTCGGGTGCCTCCCAGGTGCGATGGCGCTGACTGTGGAGCGAACGGAGATCGTCGGCCAAGGCCGCGGGATCGTGCGCCAGGGCCGGCGCCCCCTGCGGAAGGTAGGCCACGTCCGCTCGCCACCGCGGTGCCGCCGTCTGTCCCCAGGGCCGACCGAAGAGCGAGACCTGTCCGGTGCAGGGCAACAGCCCGGCAAGTGCCCGCAACAAGGTGCTCTTGCCGACACCACTGGGACCCTGGACCAGCAGGGTCTCGCCTTGGGCCACGTCGAAGGACAGCGCCGACACCACGGTGCGGTCACCTAGCTGGACGGTGAGTCCTCGCACGGTGAGGGCAGTGCTGCTGGGGGCAGTGCTGCTGGGGGCAGTGCTGCTGGGGGCAGTGTCAGGCATC
>JAADHA010000593.1 GCA_013152105.1 Oligoflexia bacterium
GCTCTATGGCAATGTCTGGGACATGGTCGGTGTGGCTCCCTGGTTGGGGGTCGGGCCTGCTGGTTTCGATGACGCCTGGCGGGTGATGCGCACCGGGGCAGGCTTCACCATCGCGGAACATGCACACCAGGAGCTGCTTCAGGCGATAATCGAGCATGGTCTGCTGGCGACGGGACTGGCCCTTGCGGCGGTCGGATTCGTGGTGCGAGCGGCCTTTCGGCCAGCCACCGATGGAGGGCGCGGGCTGGTTCGTCTACAGGCTGGCTTCGCGGGGGCGCTGGCGGTGGTGATGGGCGCCTCGCTCTACGAATTTCCGCTGCGGGCTGGCGCGCTGTCGACGCTGGCGGCCCTGTGCGCCGGTGCGATCCTGGGTCTGGCTCGTCCCACGGCGCGCCCAGAGGGGCATCGCGGTGCCGTGGTCTTGGCGGGCAGCACCGTTGGTTTGGTGCTCGTCGCGCTCTTGCTCCACGTGGGCGCTTGGGCAACGGACCGGGGCGTCTTTGCGGATGCCGATGCCTCTATTCTCAAAGGCCGCCAGGTCCAGGCTGCGGCCGGTATCGATCGCGGCGAGAGTTGGGTCAAGGGCGGAGACCCTGTGGCCTTGCAGCAGGCGGCAAGGGCCTTCCAAGACGCGCTCTGGCGCCGGCCGGTCGACCGCATCGCCCTGCAGGAGCTGGCCCGGGTTCGCTATCGCCAGGGTCGGCCCGAAGACGCCCAGCGCGCCTTGCTGGTCGCGACCGATATCTATCCCTCACTGCCATGGCCCTGGGCCGACCTGGCCCGGGTACGTCGGGCCTCGGGGGATGACTATGGGGCCTGGGAAGCCTGGTCCATGGCCTTGGCCTACGACCTGCCAGCGGACTTTGATCTGCGGCCCTGGCTGGTCGAGGCCTTGCGGGGACCCGGAGGCGTGGATGTCGCGGCCCTGGCGGCGCTCCCGCCGCGCGGAGACCGCTGGGTGGCGGCCGCGCAGATGGTCGAGAAGGCTGGTGATATTCAAGAGGCCGAGGTGCTCTTCAGAGAGGCCATCTCGTTGAGTCCGACGCAACGTTCCTCATACGCGGTCGCGCTGCTGCGGTGGGGACGGCCTGCCAAGGTCTTGGACCTGCTTCCCGAAGATGTGGCTGCTTGTGGCGAGCTTCTGGCCCGAGCCGAGGCCCTGCGTCGGCTCGCTCGATGCGAGGAAGCGCTGCAATTGGCGCGGCGAAGCCTGGCAAGCTGCGGTGCCGAGGACCGCTCTGCCCGCTTGCTGGTGGCCCAGGGTCGGCTCTGTCTGGGTGACGACCGAGCCATCGGGATCCTCGAGGCATTGGTGGAAGAAGATCCAAGCAACCCGGCGCCCCGACGCTCTCTCGCCCATGAGCTAGCGCGGCTCGGTCGGACCAAGCGGGCCCTGCGACAGCTCGTTGTCCTGGAGAAGGCCGGGCAGCTCGAGCCGGCGGACCGCAAGCTCCAGTCCCAGCTTCAGCGCTGATTCGCCAGCCGCCAGCCCTCAGTGCTCCATGCCGGCGCGCAGGCGGGCCAGATTGTCGCGGTGGCGCAGCACGATACCAGCGCCCAGGATCAGCGCGACCCAGGTCGTGCCCGGATGAAGCCAGAGCGTCAGGATCGGGAGGAGCGCCACGGTGACCAGGGCGCCCAGGCTGGACTTGTGGGTCGCCAGCACGACACCCACCCAGACCGCGGCCGCCAGGGTCGTGGGAAGGGGGGCGAGGGCGAGCATGACCCCCGCACTGGTCGCAACCCCCTTGCCCCCGCGCAAATCCAACAGCGGCGACCAGCAGTGTCCGGCAAAGGCGGCGATGCCAACCAGCCCAGCGTAGCCGAGCGGTCCGTCAGGCCAGGCAAGCCCCGCGAGAAGGACCGGCACGAAACCCTTGAGCAGATCCAGCACCAGGGTCACCAGCCCGAAGCTGCGACCCAGGACTCGGTTCATATTGGTGGCGCCGATGTTTCCGCTGCCCTGGGCCGTGATGTCCACGTCGGCGTACAGCGTGCCGATCACCACACCCGTAGGGAAGGCGCCGATTAGCCAGGAGATCAGGATCCAGCAGGTAGCGAGCAGCACGGCCTCGGGTTCAGGACGAGGGCTTGGGGGACCGGAAGCAGAGGCTACTATCCCTGGGTGTCGATGTCGTGCTTGCGCAGTGGCGCCTGCTCGACTGGGCTTGCCGTGGTCCCGCGCCCCCCGGTGGTGCCGGTGCTGGTGGGCCTGTCAAGCACCGAGGCTGTGCCGGTGTGGACTGTGCCGGTGTCCAGGCTGTCCGGGGCGGCCAAGGCGGCGATCGCGTCGCGCAGCTCGGCCGCGACAGCGCTGCTACCGGCCTCTTGTTCCAAGGCGGCGGCGTGTCGCAGGGTCCGTCGCAGCCCGGCCACGTCGCGTACGCGAACCTGGAGCTCGATCGCCCGCTGCCACCCGGCGGCAGCTTCAGTCAGGCGCCCGGCAGCGGCGGCGATGTCTCCCACCAGGCGGGCCGTGTGACCCTGGGCCACGCCCTCACCCAGGACGGCGTAGCCGCGTGCCGCGGCCCTGGCTGCGCGGTCCGCCTCGTCGTGCTGACCCTGCCGCAGCGCGAGCTCGGCCAGGCGTCGCTGCCGGTTTGCGTCGAGCAGGGGCAGGGCGACTGCGTCGAATTCGGGGTCGGAGAGCAGCCGCTTGGCGCGGGAGATATCGCCCTGGGCCAAGGCCAGACTGGCCCGGCCGAGGCGGCGGTTGTTGGACTCCACGATGCCGGCGGACGTGGCTTCGGCTTCGTCGTAGAGCATCTCGGCGGACAGGATCTCGCCGGTCGAGACCGCCAGGTCGGCGGCCCCTCGAATGGTCGCAGACACGCCGGCGGGGTCGTCGAGGCGCACGTGCAGCGCACGCGCGGTGCGATAGCGCTGTGCGGCACGTCGGCTCTCGCCGCGGGAAGACAGGATGTCCGCCTGTCGACGGATCATCGCGGCGAGCAGGACCGGGTCTCGGGCGCGCTCGAGCAGCTCCTCTGCCTGCCGCCACGCGGTCTCGGCCGACGCCAGTTCCCCCTGGGCTGCGTGGAGGTCGCCGTGTCCCCAGGCCACGAGCGCACGCGAGGCGGGGCGAGCGCGGGCATTTCGGCGGTCGGCGGCGTCGAGGACGCTGTGGGCGGTGGCAGACTGGCCCAAGGCGTGAAACAGGCGGGCTGCCGCTGCGCTGGCCCTGCATGCGGCGTCCGGATCGGCCAGCACGTCGCCAAGCCAGCGCAGGATCAGCGCGTCATCACTACAAAATCCCGTCCTCAGGGGCGCGCCCGTGGCCAGGCCGAGGAGCGACTCGACGTCGGGGAGTGCGCAGGCCGCCACCCGTGCCGGCTCCAACTCGGTGCGGGCACGCAATGCGGCCGCGGCCGAACGACGCAGGCCCTCACGCCCG
>JAADHA010000567.1 GCA_013152105.1 Oligoflexia bacterium
CACGGCAGCCGCCAGTCCATGCAGGGCGATGGCGCGCTCGGTACCGACGAGGAACCGGGCGGCGTGCTGCCATGCCTGAGCCGCGCTCTTGTGGTCGTGTCTGGCCAGGGCGCGAAAGCGGGCTCTCAGCGCCCAACTGCGGCCAGCCTCGACACTGATCTCGCCCGCGTGTTCGGTCCGCAAGGACGCGCACTCGTCCAGCCAGCGCTCGGCCGCCAGGTCCTGCCCCAGGTCGAGCCCCAGGCGCACCAGCGCGTCGAGTACGGCCGCGCGCAGCAGGGGAGGGCCCGCGGCAGCCAGTGCGCCGCGCAAGGCATCGTCTGCCGCTCTGAAGTCACCGGCTTGCAGCGCGGCTTCGCCGGCTTCGAGGGCGGTCTGGGCCGCGGTCACCGTGGGGTCCTGCTTCACGCTGCCTCCGGCGCTACGCTATCCTCTGTTCCGCTCTCGTAGCGCTTCCTCCAGTCATGGGCGTGGCATGTCCCGCGAAGTCAAGGTCGGCATCTTCGTCACGGTCCTGATGGCCTTGCTCGCCGTCTCCATCTTCGTCCTGGGCGGTTCTACCGACCTGCTGGAGACCCGCTACAAGCTCAACGGTGCCTGGGCGGACGTGGCCGGTCTGCAAGAAGGCGCCGTCGTGCGCCTGGCTGGCATCGACATCGGCGAAGTCAGCAAGGTGCAGATCTCCCAGGATCTGGGCGTCAAGCAGATCATGGTCGAGATGACCGTCATGGACCGCTACCAGGAGCGGATCCGCGCCGACTCTGTCGCCCGCATCGACACGGTCGGCGTGTTGGGGGACAAATATGTGGCCATCACGATGGGCAGCATGGACAAGGCCGTTCTGGTGGACGGTGGCTGGATGACGACGCAGGCCCCCCTCGACATCCTGGAGTACACGAAGAAGCTCCAGGGCATCCTTGAAAGCACCGGGTCCATCGGCAAAAAGGTTGACTTGATGCTGGGCAGCGACGACGCCGCGGCCCAGGCCAGCCTGTCCCAGAGCTTTTCCCACATCGAAGAGATCGTGAATCGGGCCAAGGTCGGGCCGGGTCTGGCCTACACCCTGGTCTACGACGAAAACACCGTGAAGCGGGTCGACCACATCTTGGGAAACCTCGACGATGCCAGCAGCGACCTGTCGGCGATGACGGACGAAATTCGCCACGGTGATGGCATGGCTCACGAGATCATCTACGGCAGCGGTGGCCAGGAGCTCACCCACCAGCTCAAGGATATCGCCGCGGCCATGGGGCAACTCACCAACGATATCAAGAACGACAACAGCGTGCTCCACGCCCTGATCTACGACCCGGAAAAGGCGAAGATGGTCGACGATCTGGCGCTCACCGCAAGCTCGATGGCCCGCACCGCGAAGGCCATCGAGGACGGCGAGGGGACCATGGGCCTGTTGGCCCGGGACCCGGCCCTGTACGAGGACCTTCGGGCCCTGGTGGGCGGCGCCCAGCGAAACAAGCTGCTGCGGGCGTACATCCGCCACACGGTCCAGCGGGGTGAGACGAACAACGCCGCGCCCTGGGAGCCACCCAAGTAGGTGGGCCTGGCCCTGCCCGAGTCCTGCCCATGAAGGCCGTCGCCGCACTGCTCTGGCCACGGGGGCGCAGCGTTGTCAACCGCTGGCAGCGGGCCTCGGGGGCCGAGCGCACGACCTACATCGTCTTCGCGTCGCTCTTCGCAGTGTTCTGGGCCGGCATCTTCCTGCTCTTCGGCTGGCTGGTGAACGCCTTTTATGGTGTCGAGATCTTCGGCCCCTTGTTGGCCCGCAAGCTGCTGGAGATCCTGCTGTTGGGCCTGTTCGCCTTGCTGTGTTTTTCCAACGTGGTGACCGCCCTCTCGACCTTCTATCTCTCCGATGATCTCGATCTCTTGCTGTCCCTGCCGCTGCGGCGCGAGACCTTCCACACCGCCCGTCAGATCGACACGACCGTGCAGTCCTCGTGGATGATGGTGGTCTTCGGCCTGCCGGTCTTCGTGGCCTACGGCTACGCCTACGGTGCCGGGCTCAGCTACTACCTGTTGTTGGCGATCGTGGCGCCAGCCTTGGTGGTGTTGGCGGCCAGCATCGGGATCGGCCTGGCCAGCGTGCTGGTGAACATCTTTCCGGCGCGTCGGCTCCGCGAGGGACTGGCGCTGGCGGGGATCCTGGCCATGGGCTTCGTATTGGTCTTTCTTCGCCTCTTGCGCCCCGAGCGCCTGGTCAACGCAGACAATTTTCAGTCGGTCGCGGCCTACGTGGCCGATATGCAGACGCCGGTGCCGGTGCTGCTGCCGCCCCGGTGGGCCAGCGATGTGCTCACCGCCGCGCTGGGGGGACGCCCGCTTCCCTGGATGGAGTTGGGCTTGCTGCTCACCGGGGCCGTGGCCTGCTCCGGCCTTGCGCGCTGGCTCACGGCCTGGCTGTACGACACCGGCCGCGCTCGGGCCCAGGAAGCGCGGAGCGCCCGGCTGGCCAAGGCGGGCTGGCTGGACACGGTCCTCGCACTCTACACACGCCCCTTGCCGCCAGCGCTGCGGGCGGTGGTCGTCAAGGACATCAAGACCTTCGTGCGGGATCCCAGCCAGTGGACCCAGGTCCTGTTGGTCGGTTCGATCATCTTGATCACCTTGGCCAGCATCGCGGCTTTGCCCCTCGATGCCTTCAAGGGCCCCTACGTGGGGCTGTCCCGCAATGGCCTGGCCTTCCTGGTGTTGGGGCTGGTCGGCTTCGTGATGGCGGCGGTGGCGGCACGCTTCCAGTTCACGGCGGTCAGCGCTGAGGGGCGCAGCTTCTGGTTCATTCGCACCGCGCCGATCCAGGCGCGCACCTACCTGTGGGCCAAGACCTGGCCCTTCCTGCCGGCGGTGGTGTTGGTCGGCGAGATCCTGGCGGTGGTCTCGACGGTGATCCTGGGGGCGGGTCCATTCCTGACGGGTCTGGCCGTGTGGACGGCCTTCTGGCTGGGCCTGGGGATCTCGGGCATCGCCGTGGGGATGGGGGCAGTCTTCGCGGACTTCAAGCTGGACAATGTCGCCCGCGCCGCCCAGGGCCCGGCCGGCGTCATGTTCATGGTCGTGGCCCTGTGCCTGGTCGGAGTGGTGCTCGGTCTGGAGGTCGCCCCGGTCTGGCTGGTCCTCCAGTCCTGGCTACAAGAGCGGTCGCTGTTGCCCTGGGAGCTTGTGGTGATCGCCCTGTGCCTGGTGTCGGTCGGACTGGTGTGTGGCGTGTCCATGGTGGTGTCCGTGCGGATCGGTGCGGCCCGGCTGTGGGCCCGCGAGCTGCCGAACTCATGAGGCTGCCGCGCTTGCCCCCGCGCTTGCCCCCGCGCTGGGCACTCGGCCTGGGCCTGGGCTGGCTTGCTGCCGGCTCGCTGGGTGGGTGCCGGTCGG
>JAADHA010000518.1 GCA_013152105.1 Oligoflexia bacterium
GGAACTTGCAGAGCGACCGACGGGCGATGAGTTCGCGGTGGCCTTCGCGCGCCGCATCGCACGCGAAAAAGCCGTGGCCGTCGTCGATCCGACCCACGTCGTGCTGGCCGCCGACACGGTCGTACACCTGGGCGCCGAGCTCTTCGGCAAACCAAGCGACGACACGCACGCCCGTTCCATGCTGCGCCGCCTCTCTGGTCGCTGGCATCAGGTCACCACGGCCTGGGCCCTGCGCCCGCCCTGCGGCCCGGTCCGGGTGCGCCATGCCAGCAGCCGTGTCCGCTTCCGCGCACTGAGCCCCGCCGACATCGACCGCTACCTGGAGACCGGAGAGTCTCACGACAAAGCCGGGGCCTACGCCATCCAGGGCCATGGCATCGCCCTGGTCTCCCGGGTGGTCGGCAGCTACACCAATGTCGTGGGCCTGCCCTTGGAGCCGGTGCTCTCCGACCTGGCCCGCCTGGGCCTGACGCCCCGGCAAAGGACCTCATGAACCACGATTCCATCGCCCTCCGACTGGCCGCCGTGCAAGCCCGCATTCAAGCCGCGTGCGACGAAGCCGGCCGCGACCGGGCCACCGTGCGCCTACTGGCCGCGACCAAGACCCGCAGCACCGACCAGATCATCGAGGGCGTGCAGGCTGGACTCAGGCTGCTCGGCGAGAACCGAGCGCAGGAACTGCGCGACAAGTTTCAGCCAGTCAAGGACGGCATCCCCAAGAACACGCCGATGCCCGAGTGGCACTTCATCGGTGCCTTGCAGCGCAACAAGGTCAAGTACATCGTGGGTCGGGCCGTGCTGGTCCACGCCGTCGACTCGCGCAAGCTGGGCGAAGAACTGTCCAGACGGGCCGGCGCCTTGGTCCCCGACGCGGCACCGCCAGCCGGGCCTCCCGTCGGCGTGCTGGTCGAGGTCAACACCGGCGGCGAGCAGGCCAAGGCCGGCGTTGCGCCAGACGACTCCCTGGACCTGGCCGAACAGCTCGCGACACTGCCCGGCCTCGCCTTGCGTGGCCTGATGACCATCCCTCCGCCGACGCCCTCGCCCGCCGAGGCCGCCCGCTACTTCGATCTGCTGGCCGAGCTGGCCGAGAGGGGGCGCGACCGCGGCCTCCCGCTCCACGAGTTGAGCATGGGCATGAGCCGCGACCTGGAGGTCGCCATCGCCTGCGGCGCCACCATCGTCCGCGTCGGTACCGCGATCTTCGGGGCGCGGGGCTGACGCTGGGCACCCGTGGCTCGTCAAGGCACCAAACCTGGGCGCAGCACCTTGACGCTCCTCGCACCGTGATTTCATTATCGCCGTCCGAGACACTGAACGCTCGCGCCAACGCTGGTGTGGCGGGACCGTGCTGATGTGTACGATCAATGTTCTCGGCGACTGTTCACAACACAGGAGGCCCCGATGTTCCTCAACCTGTCCCCCCTCGTTCGCGATCCACTCTTCCGCGCCTTCGACGACCTGCTCGGTGACGCGGACACGCTATTGCGTGCCCCTCGCGCCGCCGCCACCGAGCTGAGCCGGGTCAACGGCTACCGCACCGACGACGCCTATGTGCTGGTGCTGGAGGTCCCCGGCCTGGCCAAGGACCAGCTCGATGTGAAGGTCGAAGATGACGCCCTGCACCTCACCGGTACGGCCAATATCGCGACTCCCGAGGGTGCCCGCACCATCCACCGTGAGCTGCCCGACCAGCTCAGGCTGGAGCGGCGCTTCACCTTCGCCAGTGACGCCGACCTGGCCCACAGCTCGGCCGAACTCAAGGACGGGCTGCTCACCCTGCACGTGCCTCGCACCACGCCGACCGTCCGCCACATCACCGTGGCGACGCCCTGAGCCATCGGCCACCAGCCATCTGACACCAAACACGACCAGACAAGGAGAGACCATGGCCACCGCACTGACCACCACAGAAGACACCACGGCCACCCAAGGCCGCACCACCAATCCCGATCTTCGCACCGCCCCCATGCCGCTGGACCTCTTTGAGCGCGATGACGCCCTGTTGGTCATCGCCAGCCTGCCGGGCGTACACAGTGAAGACCTGGACATCCGGCTGGAGGGCGACCGCCTGACCGTCACCGCCGACCGCCACGAGCCCATCCCGGCCGGCACCGACGACGCCGTCGCGACGCCCCTCTTCCGCGAGCTGGGGAGTGTGCGCTGGACCCGCGCCGTCCGCCTGCGCACGCCGGTCGACGCCGACGCCATCAACGCCAAGCTGGAGAACGGCATGCTGCAGCTCACCATGCCCAAGGCCCCCGAGGCGCGTCCCCGAGCCATCGAAGTCAACGTCGGCTGAGGCCCCATCCTCGCCAGAGTCGCGTTCGACCACAGGCGCCGCCGCGGATGATCTCCGCGGCGGCGTCCCAGCTCGAGAAGCCGACGTGGACCGCGACCAGGCTCAACGCGCACGGGAGAGATGCGCGGTCGAGTGCAGGTTAGCCCCTTCGCCCAACTCTGGAGCCCCGATGTCGCACTTCATCCTGCCTGCCCACATCCCCTCCGACGGCCTGGTCGAGTGCGTGCCCAACTTCAGCGAGGGCAGGGACTCCGCCATCATCGACCAGATCACCGCCGCGATCCAGGCGGTCGAGGGCATCTCCCTGCTCGACGTCGATCCCGGAGAGGGCACCAACCGCACCGTCGTCACCTTGGTCGGTAAGCCCCTCGCGGTGCTGCAAGCCGCCTACGCCGCCATCGAGACCGCCGCGCAGCTCATCGATATGCGCAAGCACAGCGGGGCCCACCCGCGCATGGGCGCCACCGATGTCTGCCCCCTGGTGCCCGTCCGGGGCATCACCATGGAGCACTGCGCCGAGCTGGCCGCCCTGCTGGGAGAAGCCGTGGGGCGCGAACTGGGTGTACCGGTCTACCTCTACGAAGGCGCGGCCACCCGGCCCGATCGCGCCAACCTCGCCATCGTCCGAGCCGGCGAGTACGAAGGTCTGTCCAAGCGCCTGGTGCAGGGTGGGCAGGACCTGCCCGACTACGGGCCCACAAGCTGGGGCGAGGGGCCGGCCCGCACGGGTGCTACGGCCATCGGTGCGCGGCCCTTCCTCATCGCGTACAACATCAACCTCAACACCACGAATCCTCGCAAGGCGATGAAGATCGCCGCCCTCATCCGCGAGAAGGGGATCTACCGCCGAGACCAGAACCACGAGATCGTCCGCGACGCCCAGGGCAAGGGGATCCGCGACCCGGGCCTCTTCCGCTGCGTCAAGGCCATCGGCTGGTACATCGAGGAGTACGGTCGCTGCCAGGTCTCCATCAACTTCACCGACTTCAAGACCAGCTCCCTTCACGATGTCGTCGACGCCACCCGTCGCGTCGCCGACCAGGAAGGCGTCGTCGTGACCGGTAGCGAGCTGG
>JAADHA010000612.1 GCA_013152105.1 Oligoflexia bacterium
ATGTGCTGGCACCCGGTCGGCGGCGGACGCGCGTCCAGACCAGCCTGAGTACGTCGCGGGCTTCGGGTACGCCCACGGCCAGCACCAGGCCCAGGTAGGTCGTGCCAGACAAGGCACCCACCGCCGCGCCGTGAGTCAGGGCCCCACCCAGCGGCAGGTCCAGCGCGCGCAGCCCGTAGCCCACCGCGATCGCCGTCCCCACACAAGGCAAGACCCGCAGAGCAAAGGCCGCGAAGCCGTCGCGCTGCCCGCCGTACTCGCGCCGCAACAGGACCACGAGCAGCAGCACATAGATGCTCACGGCCGTCGTGCTGGTGATGGCCAGGCCGGTGGTACCCATTGTGCGGCCCGCCCAGCCGTACACCGGGTAGGCGATGAGGACGACGCCGGTCCCCAGCAGGGAGGGTAGCCAGGTCTTGCCCAACACGTAGAAGCCACGCGAGATCAAGGTCTGGGCCGCCCACGCCCAGAGGGCCAAGCAGAAGATGGCCAGCGCGGTTCCAATGGCCGCGTGCTGTGTGGCATTGATGCGGCTGCCGTAGATCACCCGCGAGATATCGGGACCCGCTGTCGTCAGGACGACCTGGGCGCCAAAGGCCAGGACCAGCATGCGGCGCACCGCATCGGCCAGGGTCGTGTAGGCCCCCGCCCGATCGCCCTTTCCGACCAGCCGGGCCAGGGTCGGGTAGGCGGCCACGCCCGCGGCCAGGCCGAAGACGCCCATGGGCACCTTCATCAGCTTCTTTGCATACTCCAGGGTCGCCACCGCGCCGGCCCCGAGCAGCGATGCCTGGCGCCGAAGGATCATGTCGTCGGCCATCAGGATGCTGAAGGCGAGCATGATCGGCAGCGAGCGCCACAACCAGACCCGCAGGTCGGGGTGGCGCAGCGACAGCAGGGGGCGCCAGCGCATGCCGGCCCGCAGGCAGCCCACCAGGGGCAGCATGAAGGGCCCCAGGAAGCTACCGGCCAATACCCCCCAGGCGAAGCCCGAGGCCCCCGCCGATTGTCCTCCGATCAGGCCCCCGGCGATGATCCCGCTGGTGTAGACCAACGGGGCCAGCGCGGGCAGGGTGTGGCGGTCCTGGGCCTGCAAGACGGCCGACAGCAGCCCGCCGACCAGATGGAAGAGCTGCGCTGGAAGCATGATGCGGGTGAGCGTGACCAACTGGGCCGTCGCGGCTTCGTCCAGGCCCGGTCCGATCAGGGGGGCCAGCCAAGGCATGGCCAGCCACATCAAGCTGCCCGCGATCAGCACACCGATGGTGACCGCGTTGGCGACCAGACTGAAGGAGTCCCAGGCGCCTTGCCGGTCGTCGCGGGCCAGGTAGCCGGCGAAGATGGGGATGAAGACGATCGAGAGGGCGCCGCCGGCCAGCAGGTAGTTCAGGAAGTCTGGCAGGGTAAAGGCCAGGAAGTACAGGTCCGCGCTGCTGCCTCCGCCCAGCACCCGACCGATCACGGCTTCGCGTAGCAGGCCGATCACCCGCGACAACAGGATGCTCATGCCCCAGATCGCGGCGGCGATGTGGATGCGGCGCGACACTCAGGTGCCTTCTGCGTTCACGGGCAGCTCCAGTCCGCCAGGCGGACCAGGGACACGCTGCCTGGTGTTTCCACCAAGCGATACAGCGCCACGCGGCTGCGAGACCAGGCGACGAGCTCGCGTGCCTTGTCGCCGTCCAGGTCGTTTGGGGGGAGCACGCGGAGGGGCTCGCAGGCATGGTCGAGGGTGCCGTAGGCCAAAGCGCTGGAAGCATCAGCAGACAGCACGGCGATGACACCTGTACAGTCGCGGTGGCCAGTCGCCACCAGGATGGGCGGGGCGCCGTGGCGCCGAACTTTTGCGACGCTCCCGACCTCGACCCCGCGGGCGCGACTGGGATCGGGTGAGCTTGGAGCGGGGCTGAAGCGGTCCAGGTCCGGCAGGAGCTCGTCGAGGCGCCAGGCGGCACGCTCCACCAGGGCGGCCTGGATCGCGGGCGCCGGGGTGAGGGCCGGAGGGGATGCTCCAGTCGGCAGGACGATCATCGCGCCCTTGGGGTCCGCGACCACATCCCCGCAGACTCCGGTGCTGCCGGTCGGCTTCAGGGTGACGGCCGCCCGGGAGCTGGCGGCGAGCACGCCACCGCCGGTGCGATACCAGACGCCGTCCTGCCACATCACAGCGCCCCAGCCGGGCTCTGGGGCCACGGTGGCCAGTAGGGGAAGGGGCGCTTTTTTCCCCGTGGCGGCGCCGATAGCCGGATCTGTCAGCGGCGGCGGCGCGACTGGATCGGGCGTAGAGGGCGCACCAGTGCCGCACGAGAGGAGCAGGGCGAGGAGCATTCGCTGCGTCCTATCTCCACGGGGCATCCGACGCGAGCCGACGTGAGCTGGCAGGCGCTCAGTGTTGCCAGCTCACGCCCGCGGACGCCGCCCAGCCCAGCGAGCTGGCCGTGGCGAGGGGCGTGGTGCTGGCCCCCAGCTCGATGGCGAAACCGTGCGTCACCAGCGCGGCCAAGCCCAGTCCGAGCTGGACCCACTGCTTGGTGTACTCGTTGCTGGCGAAGTTCTGAACGCCGCTGGCGTCTGCCACCAGCCAACCCAGGTCCCGGTCGCGCGCGGTCGGCGACCAGCCGAGCTGTGCGTGCCAGGGGATCCCGTCCAGAATCGTGCGGTCGGGGCTGGTGCTGTCTCCCAGCCACCACTCGGTGCGGTGTCGGTAGCCAGCTTCCAGGGCGGTCCAGACCGGCTGGCGACCGATCGCGAAGCCGCGGCCGACCGAGGCTATCGCCGTCAGGTCGACCTGGCCGTCGCCGATCGTTGGGAAGTGACCGCCCAGACCGCCGTAGGAATTGAGGTCGGCGTTGTCGTACATGGGCAGCTTCGCGGACACGGTGAGCGCCACGGGCCACTGCCCCAGCGTGGTCCCCGTGGCCAGGCCCAGCTCGGCGTCACCCAGCGCCCGATTGACGTAGGCGACATCGTCCAGGGTGTTGCGCGAACCCACAAAGGGCAGGTTGGTGACCAACTCGATGTGTGGCAGGAGGCCGACCTCGGCGTAGACGTAGTTTGTGGTGCCAACATACTCGGGCTGGTCGGTCGCGGTGCTGTCGGTGCGCCCCGTAGAGTCGACATACTGTCCCGCGGCAAAGCGCACGGTTCCGGCCTTGACGTAGGCGTGACCGGGGTCCTTGAGCCAGGGGTTGGCGGACGCCTGCGCTGTGATCAGGAGTGCGGGCAGGAGTGCGGGCAGCAACATCGGGTTCCTCCGAGGACCTCGCACCCGATGCCAACCGGTCGCCCCGGATGCATGGGCGCCTCTTCCAGTCTGGCGAGCAATGGCAAGCAGGAAAAAGGCCGGGCCTCCCGCGAGGCTGAGTGCTTGG
>JAADHA010000421.1 GCA_013152105.1 Oligoflexia bacterium
GGGTGGCTCGGCTCTACAGCCCCGATGACGGCCGGGCCATGGGCCTGCAAGGCATGATCAATGACCTGCTGGCCGGCTGCGACTTCGAACGCCGCGGCCCGGATTTCCAGCCCTTCCTCGACCGTCTCTGCGTCAGCGACGACCAGGCGATCGCCGCCTTGATCACCATCGCCGAGACCCACGGCGCGGCCGATCCCTCGCTCCGAGCGGCCCTGCACGCGGCGGTCCAGGCCCGGATCAGCAAGCCCGGGATCCCGGTGCTCGGCATCACCGGCACCGGCGGGGCGGGCAAGTCCTCGTTGGTCGACGAGCTGATCCGTCGCTTCCTGGTCGACTTCCCCGAAAAGCACGTCGCCGTCCTGTCAATCGATCCGACCCGCAAGCGCAGCGGGGGCGCGCTCTTGGGCGACCGCATCCGCATGAACAGCGCTAGCCACCCGCGCTGCTATATGCGCAGCCTTGCCACCCGCCAGGCCAACCTGTCGATGTCCGGCCACGTCCACGAAGCCATCGACATCTGCAAGGCGGCCGGCTTCGACCTGGTCATCGTGGAGACCAGCGGGATCGGCCAGTCCGACACCGAGATCATCGACCACTGCGACGTCTCCATGTACGTCATGACCGCCGAGTACGGAGCGGCCACCCAGCTCGAGAAGATCGACATGCTGGACTATGCCGATCTCATCGCCATCAACAAGTTCGACAAACGCGGCAGCCAGGACGCCCTGCGCGATGTGCGCAAGCAAGTCCTCAGAAACCGCGGCCTCTTCGACCGCACGCCCGAGGACATGCCGGTCTACGGCACCATCGCCAGCCAGTTCAGCGACCCCGGCACCAACCGCTTCTACCGGGTGGTCATGGACACGCTGGCCGAGAAGACTGGCGCCGACCTGCACAGTAGCTTCACGATCAGCGGCGGTCTGTCCAAGAAGAAGCACGTGATCCCCCCCAGTCGCACCCGTTACCTGGCGGAGATCTCCGATGTCTGCCAGCACTACGACCAGTGGGTGCAGGAACAGGCGGACCTGGCCCGGCGGCTGTACCAACTCCACGGCACGATCACCCAGATCCGGCAGAGCATCGGTACCAGCCGGGTCGAGGTCCAGCAAGAGGGCGGCCTGGTCCACGCGGTCCAGGTCGAACAAGACGAGCCCGCCTACCTGGGCGACCTGGTCCGCATGTTCAACCAGACCAAGGCCCGCATGGCCCCACAAGCCCGTCAGGTCCTGGATGACTGGCCCAGTCTGGTCGCCCGCTACAACGCCGACGCGTACCGTTTCACCGTCCGCGACCGGGTCATCGAGCAGCCCCTGTGGCGCAAGAGCCTCTCCCAGCAACGCATCCCAAAGGTGGTGTTGCCCCGCTACTCCGACTGGGGGGACACCCTGAGCTGGGCCCTGCGCGAGAACGTGCCCGGCTTCTTCCCCTACACCGCTGGGGTCTTTCCGCTCAAACGCCAGGGCGAGGATCCGGCCCGACAGTTCGCCGGCGAGGGTGGCCCCGAGCGCACCAACCGACGCTTTCACTACCTGACCGGTGACGCGAAGGCCAAGCGGCTGTCCACCGCCTTCGACAGCGTGACCTTGTACGGCGAGGACCCGGACAGTCGCCCCGACATCTACGGAAAGGTCGGAAACTCAGGCGTCTCCATCGCCAATCTGGACGACGCCAAGAAGCTCTACAGTGGCTTCAACCTGTGTGACAAGTCCACATCGGTCTCCATGACCATCAACGGCCCGGCGCCCATGCTGCTGGGCTTCTTCATGAACGCCGCCATCGACCAACAGTGCGAGCGGTACATCGTGGAGCACGGCTTGCAAGACCGGGTCGAGACCCGCAAGCGGGCCCTGTACGATGAGCACGACCTGCCTCGCCCAAGCTACGCCGGCGATCTGCCGCCCGGAAACGATGGCCTCGGACTGCTCCTGCTGGGCCTGACCGGCGACCAGGTGCTGGACGCGGACACCTACGCCACCATCAAGGCCGACACCCTGGCGCGGGTCCGCGGCACGGTGCAGGCCGACATCCTCAAGGAAGACCAGGCCCAGAACACCTGCATCTTCAGCACCGAATTCGCCCTGCGCATGATGGGCGATATCCAGCAGTACTTCATCGACCACGGCGTGCGAAACTTCTACAGTGTCTCCATCTCGGGCTACCACATCGCCGAGGCCGGTGCGAACCCGATCACCCAGCTCGCCTTCACGCTAGCCAACGGCTTCACCTTCGTGGAGTACTACCTGGCGCGGGGCATGAGCATCGACGACTTCGCCCCCAACCTCAGCTTCTTCTTCAGCAACGGCCTGGACCCCGAGTACGCCGTCATCGGTCGGGTCGCCCGGCGGATCTGGGCCAAGGCGATCAAGCAGAAGTACGGCGGCAACGCGCGTAGCCAGAAGCTCAAGTACCACATCCAGACCAGTGGGCGATCCCTGCACGCCCAGGAGATCGCCTTCAACGACATCCGCACCACCTTGCAGGCCCTGACCGCCCTCAACGACAACTGCAACAGCCTGCACACCAACGCCTACGACGAAGCGATCACCACTCCGACCGAGGAGTCCGTCCGCCGCGCCCTGGCCATCCAGCTCATCATCAACAAAGAGTATGGGCTGTCCATGAACGAGAACCCCAACCAGGGTTCGTTCATCACCGAGTACCTGACCGACCTGGTCGAGGCCGCCGTGCTGGAGGAGTTTCGCCGGATCTCGGACCGAGGCGGCGTGCTGGGCGCGATGGAGCGCATGTATCAGCGGGCAAAGATCCAAGAGGAAAGTCTGCTCTACGAGACTCTCAAGCACACTGGCCAGCTCCCCATCGTCGGCGTCAACACCTTCCTCGACCCCAAGGGCTCGCCCACCATCATCCCGGCCGAGGTGATCCGGGCGGCCCAGGCCGAGAAGCAGTTCGCGATCACCAGCCGGGACGCCCAGCACCAGGCCTTCGCTGCGCCGGCCCAGGCCGAGCTGCAGGCCCTCAAGCAGGCGGCCCTGGAACACCACAACATCTTCGAGCGGCTGCTCGAGGCATGCAAGGTCTGTACACTCGGCCAGATCAGCCAGGCACTGTACCAGGTCGGCGGGCAGTATCGGCGCAATATGTAGGGGGGTGTTGTTGCGTCGCGCGCCCAGGGTCAGAGGCCAGACCTCCTGACATTGCGCCTCATGGAGCAGTAGCCATCGCAGTTTTCGACGTGCCCACGGGTAGAGGGTGGAGCATAATAGGTGGCATGATATTTGTTGAAATCCAGTCTATCTGTGCTGCCTGGTGCGTATCGCGGGCGCTCCAGGTTGAGCTGTGGATAATCCCGCGGGGGCCGCAGCAGGTTGTGAGCACCACGCGGAGCACCTGGGCATCGTCGCCGTG
>JAADHA010000446.1 GCA_013152105.1 Oligoflexia bacterium
CGTGATCGCGCACCGCCCTGGAGGCCAGATCGTTCAGGATCGGGCAGGGCTGACTTGCCCACCTTCAGAATTCGGGGGACCTGAGCGGCGCGGATCTCGGTTCAGGGTGCCGGCCCGCCGACAGAGGGTGCCGGCCCGCCGGCAGGGTGATGAGCCAAGTGTCAGCAATCTCGCCTGGCATGACCATTGCTTGGACGGTAGCCATGTTCCACCTCGTCGCCCACGCCCGCCCCGCTAGCAAGCTGTTCTCTGACTGGGAGGAAGCCGCCGCCCTGTGGGCTCGCCTGGGCCGCGTGCCGGCGATCCGAAGCATGGTGCTCATGCCCAGCCATGTGCACCTGATCAGCAGCATGGGGGATCCCAGAGCCCTTGACGACGCGCTGCGAGCCTACGCCCTCTGGCGCAACCACCATCGCGGACAACGGGGGTCGGTGTGGGCACCGCGCCCTCCGCCCGAGCTCCTCCCAGACCCAAAACACATCCGCCGCACCCACCGCTATGTCCACCTCAATCCCTGCCGCGCCCGCCTGGTGCCATGCCCCCTCGCTTGGCCCTTCTCGACCCACCGCGATGCGCTGGGCCTGACGTTGAACCCGATTCGACCCCGTGAATCCAACGTGGTCGCCTTTCACGACTACGTCAGCAGTGACCCGAGTTGCAAAGTGGGCGGCACGCCCTACCCCGGCGACCGGATCTTGACCGACCACCTACCCCTCCAGGCGCTGGCTGGCGCCGTGTCCGAGTTCGCCCGCGTGCCCTTGGCCTGGGTCCACCGGTCGGGATCGGTGCGGTCGCTGTGGATTGGCGCGGCGAAGTCCTTGACCCTGTGGAGCGGCGCACACATCGCCCGCGAAATCGGCGTCAGCCCCGCCACGGTCTCATCGACACCGAAGGCCGCGCACCCGGTGGCCACGAAGCTGGCCCGACTGGTGGCAGACGATCGCTTTCCCTGACTGGTCGAGGACGATCCGCGACTGCCTGGCGCTCGACGGCGTCGCCGCATCGCCAGCCCCCCGGAATTCTGAAGCCCACCCATCCAGGTGTCCCCATTACTGAAGGTTTCGCCCAATTCACCGAACCGCCGCACCAGAGAACAGCCACTTACGTGATCGCGCACCGCCCTGGAGGCCAGATCGTTCAGGATCGGGCAGGGCTGACTTGCCCACCTTCAGAATTCGGGGGACCTGAGCGGCGCCGGATCCCCGCCCAAGGCTCAGTCTCGCCGGTGCGCGCGGCCCAGGCCATGTCCCAGGCGACGGCGTGCAGGGCGCCGACCCCCAAGTCCAGGTGGCGCGAGGGGCGGCGCGGGTTGTACCAGCGGAAGTCGGTCCCATCCCGGCGTGCTTCGTGGATCATCTTCTCACTGGCCTCGAAGAGCCCGCGCCGATTCACCAAGCCCGTCAGGGGATCGGTGGCGGCCTGCTTCTCGAGGAGCTGCAGCAGCCGCACCTTGTCGATGATGTCGCGAATGATTGCCGTGAACTCGGTGCGCCCGTCCACGATGATCTTGGAGATGGCAATCTCGACGGGAAACTCGCTCCCATCGCGATGGCGTCCGTAGACGCGGTCTCGCTCATCCATCTGGCGCGACTGCACGGGGGAGGTCGCGAAGTGCTCGACGAGCGCATCGTGCTGGGCCCGCGCACCTTCTGGTAGGAGCATCTCCAGGTGTTCGCCCAGCACCTCGTCCTCGTCGTAGCCGAACAGGTCTTCGGCAGCCCGATTGAACATGGTCACGCGCTGCCTCTGGTCGACCGTCACGATCGCGTCGTAGGCCGCGCCGATGACGGATTTGAAGCGCTGCGTGCTGATCTCCAGGGCCTTCTGCAGCTCCATCTTGGGCGTGATGTCCATCCCGGTGACCAGCAGGCGATTTCCGATGGACCCGTCGTTCGGATCGCGGAAGGGCTTCAGGGTGAGACGCCACCAGCGGGTGCTATCTCGCAGGTCGAATGCCTGTTCGTACTCCTGGGCTTTCCCCTGAGTAATACAGCGGTGAGCCACCCGGCCGAAGTGACGCATGGCGTAGCGGGGAAGCAGCGCATCGATCGGAAAAGGAGGTCGATTGGCAACCCGCGTCGATCCGCCCGTCATCGCCAGGAAGTCCTCGTTGCAGGCGACGACGATCAGGGCCTTGCCCGCGCCCTTGGCGACGACCGCCACGCTGGACGCGATGCAGTCCACGAAGGCTTGCAGGACTGCGGTTTCGTTCATGTCGTCCATCGGTTTTCTCTTGGTGTTCGCGGCGATCGGAAGGTTGTCGGTGCGTGCGTTAACCCGACGGTCTCGAGGGTCTCGAGGGTCTGACTTCGGGTGGTGTTCTTCCTATGGGGCAGGCTTCCCCTCGCGGCGTAGGTCGAAGTAAGTCGTGTCCGAGGAGGGCCAAGCATGTGGCCGCAGTGCGCCCACAGTGTGCCCGCAGTGCTCGCGCCCGAGTCCGCGCTGCGTGGTGCTACCGCGGATGCCGGCCGCCACGACAGTCTGGCGCTGGGGGCCGGGCCCAAGTCAGGCCCTTTTCGACCCGGGCCGCGAGGACCTGCTGCTTGGTTTCTGTCGACCAGGTAGACCCAGATCCTGGTCGCGCGGCCGCTTTGGGGCGGGCGCTATCTGGACAGCCTGGCCGCCCTGGGAGCCAGGCGCCCGGAGCGAATTGCGGCGATGGTCGCCCCCAGATCCGGGTAGGATAGTCTCAAGGAGCCGACCATGGCCGAAGCCGCCCGCCAACGCCTCAGCTACGCCGAGTACCGCGCCACCGAAGACGCCGCCGGCGTCAAGCACGAATTCGTCGACGGGGTCGCCGTCGCCATGACCGGAGGCAGCCTCACACACGCCCGGCTCATTGCCCGGGTGCTGACCCGGTTGACCTCCGCCCTCGCAGGCCACCCCTGCGAGGTCTTCGGATCCGAAGCCCGCGTCCTCATCCCGTTGTTCCGCAATGCGCGCTACCCCGACGCCAGCGTCGTCTGTGGCGACCTGCAGACCGACGAAGAAGACCCCGACGCGATCACCAACCCGGTCGTCCTCGTCGAGGTGCTCTCCGACTCCACCGAAGCCATCGACCGCGGCGAGAAATTCCGCGAGTACCGCACCCTGCCGTCGCTGCGGTGCTACCTCCTCGTCAGCCAGAGGCACCCGCTGGTCGAACGCTACGCCCGCGGCCCCGACGGCTCCTGGGTGCTGACCGAACACGGCCCCGGCGACACCATCGCCCTGCCCGCTGTCGATGCCGCCATCGCCGTCGACGACCTGTATGCCGGCACCGGGATCTGATGCGGGGGTCGACGAGGTCTGCCGGTTGGCCGCGTGTCCGCCACCCCAAGCCCCCCTCACTCCCCACCGATTCCCGCCCAAGGCTCGGCCTGCCCAGTGCGCACCGCCCAAGCCATGTCCCAGGCGACGGCGTGCAGGGCGCCGACCCCCAGGCCCAGGTGGCGCGGGGGCCGGCGAGGGTTGTACCAGCGGAAGGGGGTCTTGAGGTCGGCGGGCTTCTCGATCCCGGACCGGGTCAGCTCGACGAGGACGCTGGGGATGCCGTAGCGACCGTACAGGTGCTCGATCTCCATGCCCTGGCCTCGAAAGAAGAAGGCCCAGCGCGAGAGCTGCATGGGCTTGTAGGCGCCGGCCCCCTGGCCCGCTTGCATGGCGGTGCCCAGCGCCAGCAGCTTGGGCCAGTCGGGCGCTCGCGCGAAGACCCCGGTCCAGGGCAGGAAGTGGTAGCCGCCGAAGGCGTGGAGGCTCACCGCGGCGTCCCAACCCTGTGCTCCCAGGGCGTCGATGCGGGTTCTGAGAGAGGCTTGGCGGGCATGCGGTAGTAGCCGGGGATCAGCTTGCGCCAGATGGCGTGGGAGTCGGTGTGAACGGCAAAGTCGCGGTTGAGGTCGACCCCCCTGGCGTTGGCCCGACGGTAGGCGCGATCGTCACCGGCCACCAGGTCGGCCTCGGCCCGCAGGCGACCGTCGACGTTGAGGATCGGGATCACCAGGATCTCGACCCCCGGCGGCGGACGCCGGGCGATGTCCTCCAAGAAGGCCAGGGCGACCTCGGTGCTGATCCACTCCAGGGCGTGGATGTTGGCGAAGACCAGGAACTTGCGCGTTGTCGGCGTGCCGGGGTCGGACACCCGGTAGCCCCAGATCGATCGCCCCTGGCTGGTGCGGCCGACGCGTTCGGGGTGGACGCGGCCGGGGTAGCGCTGGACCAGGGCCATGGTCTCGGCTAGCAGCTCTGATCGGAGGTGGTAGGGCTCGGCTCGGTCACTGGCCCGCCACGCAGCTTCGTCCGGTGAGAGCTGGGAGAGGCGCGATGCCTCACGCATGAACCTGGCGACGGGATCCTGCTTGACCCTGGGCGGGTCGGCGAGGGCGGTGCTCAGCCCGAGAATGAGGCATGCGAGCAGGGCAGCGCGGAGGGCGGCGAGCACCGCGCGAGCTTAGCGCGTTACCGCGCTGTGCATGTGGACCGTGCGCTTTCACGGCGGCACGCTGGTGGTCGAGGGCGCCTCTGTCGATGACCTGCCTGCTGGCTTCGTCTTCGACGACCGGGTCGGTCACCCCCGTGGCCCCGCCTGGCGCTACGCGGACGTGATCATGGGGGCCCGGGACCGGGACATCCCCGTCACCGACGAAGCGCGAGCCTGGTCGCTGGACCTGGCCTTGCAGCCCCTGACCCACCGGCAAGCGCGTCCTTACCAGCAGGAAGCCCTGGACGCCTGGAAGGCGGCGGGTCGTCGCGGCACGGTCGTGCTGCCCACCGGCTCGGGCAAGACCTTTGTCGCCGAGCTGTGCATGGCCGAGGCCAGCCGCCCGACCCTGGTGATCGCCCCGACCATCGACCTGGTGGGCCAGTGGTACGCGCGCCTCTGTGCCGTCTTCGACCAGCCCGTCGGCATGCTGGGCGGCGGTCAGCACCAGGTCGAGACCCTGACCGTCAGCACCTACGACAGCGCCTACCTGCACAGCCACCGCTACGGGGACCGCTTCGGCCTGGTGGTCTTCGACGAAGTCCACCACCTGCCGGCCCCCGGCTACCTGTCCTCGGCCATGGCCCTGATGGCACCCTTTCGCCTGGGCCTGACCGCCACGCTCGAGCGCGACGATGGCCGACATGATGCGCTGCTCGACGTGCTGGGGCCGGTGGTCTACCGCAAGGAGATCACCCAGCTCAGCGGCGACTTCCTGGCCGACTACCAGACGGTGCGCATCGAGGTCGCACTCAGCGCCGCCGAGCAGCGGGACTACGACGCGGCCCGCAAGGCATTCACCGACTTCATCGCCCGCGAGCGCATCTTCCTGGGTGGGCTCAACGGCTGGCAGAACTTCCTGCGCGCCTCGGCCCGATCGAAGGCGGGTCGCCACGCCTTGCAGAGCTTCTACCAATACAAGAACATCGCCCACGGCACGCCTCGCAAGCTGGACGTGCTCCAGACCCTACTGGACCGCGAGCACGGCCGCCGCACCATCATCTTCACGCATGATAACGCCACCGCCTACAAGATCAGCCGCGCATTCCTGATCCCCTGCATCAGCCACCAGACCGACATCAAGGAACGCGTCGCGATCCTCAGCGCGTTTGAGTCGGGCCTGCTCCCCTCGGTCGTCACCAGTCGGGTCCTCAACGAGGGGGTCGATCTCCCGGCCGCCGAGGTCGCCATCGTGCTCTCGGGAACGGGTACCGTGCGCGAGCATGTGCAGCGCCTGGGTCGCATCCTGCGCCCCGGCCTTGGCGCGGACGGACAAGCCAAGCATGCCATTCTCTACGAGATCGTAGCGGCCAACACCGCGGAAGAGCAGACCAGCGCCCGTCGCCGCCGCCACGAGGCCTACCGCTGATGCTGACTGGAGACCTGCTACGCGTGCGTGTCAAGGGCAAAGAACTGCACTGCGCCTTCATCGACCCCAACAATCCGCGTCTGCTGGACCGCGCCCGAGAATTGGTGGATCTGTTCACGCGCGCCGTGGCGCAACAGTGGACCAGCGGCGCCATGGAAGATGCGCTGCGCGAACTTGTCGGCGTCGACACCGACCACAAGCTGACCCGTGGGCTGGCCAAGGTCCTGCTGGACCGATGCGACCAGGGGATGCTGGCCGAGCTGGATCCGGTCGATCTGCGGCGCCGGGTCTTCACCGCGGCGGCCCAGGGCCCGATCGTGGCTCAGCAGGCCGGCCCCACCGGTCGTCGGGTCGCCACCGATGTCTTCGCCCAGGTCGGGGCCGATCTCGGCGTCTCAGCGCAGCTCGTCGCCGCCTGCCTCTACGCCGACCTCAAGGACCAGCAGCGCTTCATTTCCTGGAAGGCCCTGGACCCCACGGCCCTGCTCCACCGCTACAACCTCGCGTTGGCCCAGGCCGTGTTGCTGCGCGCCTCTTGGCTCAAGCTCCGGCTGGTCGCGCCTGCGCCCAAGCGCCTGGCCCAGCTCCTGCGCTACGCCCGCTTTCACCAGCTCATGTACCGGGTCGAGTCCGTCGCCGGTGGCGCCGCGGTGCTGTTGCACCTCGACGGCCCCGAGTCCCTCCTCCGGCAGAGCACACGCTACGGCATGCAGATCGCCACCTTCCTACCCGCCGTCCTGCTCCAGACCGGGGCCTGGTCCCTGGAGGCCGAGATCCAGTGGGGCCGAGGCCGCAAGCTGAAAAAAGCGCTGAACCTGGACCAGGACACCGGCCTGGTCAGCCACTACCGCGACACGGGGACCTGGAAGAGCCAGGCCGAGGAGTTCTTCGAGGCGCGCTGGGGCGATGGCCACGGCGGCTGGACCATGCGACCGGGGCAGGTCCAGGTCGTGCAGGGTCAGCACGTGCTGGTGCCGGCCTACACCTTCGAAAAGGACGGCCGCGTCGCTCACCTGGACATCGTCGGCTACTGGCGCAAGGGCTACCTGCAACAGCGCCTGGAGCGGACGCCGAAGAACGTCGTGCTGGCGGTCAGCAAGCGGCTCTGTGGCGACAAGGCGGCGCTGCCCAAGGCCCTCGCCGAACAGATCCTGCCCTTCGCCGAGATCATCCCGGTCAAGAAGGTCGTCGCGCGGCTGGAGGTGGTGGCGCGCTAGTCCAGCCG
>JAADHA010000345.1 GCA_013152105.1 Oligoflexia bacterium
GTCGTCAGCGCCCGCTTCGTCGACGACCCAGGGGAGCACCGCCAGGGCTTGGCCCGGATGGCTCCGCAGCAGTCTCAGCGGCAGGCCGGCGGGTCCCAGGCTGGCCAGGGCGAGGCCCAGCAGGTCGGATTGCGGGGCCAGATCCAGCGACGCCTGGCGGCCGAGGAGCTGCGACAGGATGCGAAACCGCGGAGGTGGAAAGCGCACGTGGCGGACTGGAGCATCTTCTGGCAGGCCAGCCAGGACCCGCGCCCGAGCGACACCGTCAGCCAGGCTACCCAGGTGGTCGACCAGCCCTCGATCCAGCGCCTGCCGCCCCGTCCACACCCGGCCCTCGGCGTGGGGACGAATGGCGTCGACCGAGCGACGCCGACCCGCCGCGGTCGTAGGTCCGACTGAGCAGCGCCCGGAAGCGCTGGCCTTCCTGGTCACTGAACGGTCTCCAGGGGCTGAAGATCAGCGTCCCCTCGCCGCTCGTCACCGACTGGGTGTGGATGCCCAGCCCACCCAGGGCCCGCCCCAGGGAGAGCTTGCCCCCGACCACCCCGATCGACCCCGTGATCGTCCCAGGCATGGCGACGATCTCCGCCGCAGGCGCCGCGATGTAGTAGCCCCCACTGGCCGCCACATTGGCAAAGACCGCCACCACCGGTTTCTCTTCGCCCAGCCGCAGCACGGCGCGAGCGATGATGTCGCTGGCCAGCGCGCTGCCCCCCGGGCTGTCGATGAACAGGATCACCGCCGCCGTGCCCTGATCCCTGCACAGCGCCTGCAAGGCGGGGACCACGCGGTCGGCGTCGATCCGCAGGCCGCTGCCCCCGCTGGCTTCGACCCCCAGCACCACCGGCCCCTCCAGGTGGACCACGGCGACCGCGCGATCTCGGCGCCCCAAACCGCCCAGCCAGTGCTCGATGGCGAGCAGCCGTGCGTAGCGTCCAAATGACACCGGCTCCACGGACCGCCCCAGCAGCGCCTCGAGGGCGGAGTGGGCCTGATCCAGGTGGCCGATCCCATCGACCAACCCGGCCTTTAGTGCGTCTTCGGCCCCGACCGGACAGCGTGCTACCAGATCCGCGAGCTGCTGTGGCGCCATCCGTCGCCCGGTCGCGATCCGCTCGATCTGCTGCGCGTTCAGGTCGTCCACCAGGCCCTGTACGGCCTCACGGTTGGCCCGCGAGGCGTGCCCCCGCGCGAAGGTCTCGCCGAAGCTCTTGTAGGCCCCGGCCGCTTCGACCTGGACGTCCACACCCAACCTGTCCAGGGCGTCGCCGAAGAACATCAACTGGGCGCCCACCCCGCTCAGGAAGACATCAGCCGCTGGTTCCGCCCACACGCGATCGGCCGCGCTGGCCAACAGGATCTCCTGATTTCCAAGCTGCTGGAGCTGCACGAAGACCAGCTTGCCCGCATCTCGGAGCGTGATCAGGGACTGCTGCATTTCCTGTGCCGCAGCGTGCCCCAGGCCGGGGTGGCGCACCCGCAGGATCACCGCTCGCAGCGCCTCATCCTGCGTCATGGCGCGCAGCAATTCCGCGGTGGAGGCGATGGCGTCGAGCGACGCGCCGCGGCGCAGGTCACGGGCCAGAGAGAGCTCGACCACGCCACGGCGACCGAGTTGCCAGCGCCGAAGTCCTCGGACCAACCACAGCAGGGGGACCGAGGCCAAGCCCAGGAGAGTCGACCAGACCAGGTTCAGCACAGGCGCTCCAGCACGAAGTGGGCGTCAGGAGAGGATCTCGGTTCATCCACCGAGCCGACGCAAGGGCTTGTTATCCATAGTCACCCAGGCGCCACCCTCCCACCATCTCGCCAAGCCCCTACCGCCGCGCTCCCGCACATCGCTACGGAAACCCGCATGCCGCCCTTCCTCACCGCTGACGAACTGTCGACCTTCGAGAACATCCCCGAGACCGACCTGGTCGACCTCGCGATCGAGCTCGACATTCCGGTGGGCGAGTCCATTGCACGCGCGGAGCTGTTGGACCAGGCGATCATCGCCCTCGGCGCCCTGGCTCGGCAGCAGGGCCTTCCCTTCTCGCCCTACGACCGGGACGACCTCGAAGCCCTGCACCCCGAGCATCTCGGATCCCTGGCCCATGCGCTGGGCGTCGCCCCCCGCGCGCAGGCCATCATTCGAGCCGGCCGCAAGGTCTACCGGCGCTATCGCAAGGACAACTCCCGCTCGCAGGTGCCGCTACAGCTCCCGATGTTCATCGCGGCACTGGCCCGCTACCTGGCTGAGGGCAGCCCCCAGGGCTGAGCCCAAGGCGCCGGAATCGCGCCTGCGGGTTGACACATCGCGAGGGGTCGCGTACACAGGCTTGCCGCAACCAGCGGCGGACCTGGCAGTCCGCGTCGGCGATGACTGCCCTCAGCACTCAGGCTCCTCTCGGAGAACGACAAGTGGCGATGAAGACATGCCCAAGCTGTAGCTCCGATGTTCCCAACGCGGCGAATGTCTGCAAGCACTGCTTCCGCGACTTCAATGAAGTCGTCGAAAAGAAGACCAACCCGCTGATCATCATGCTGGGCTTCCTGGTCGCGATGGCCGTGGTCGGCGCTGGCGCCTTCGCCCATCTCTACTACAACAACACCGCCGAGCGGACCGTGGTCGATGCCGAGACCCAGTCCATCGTCATCACCCGGACGACCGCGTCCAACACGACCACCGAGCGGGTCCCCTTCTCGGACATCACAAAAGTCGAGCACGTCATGGGCGGCAAAAAGGCCATGTTCGAAGTCGTCGCCGTCACCGACAAGGGCGAACGCGTGGTGATCCAGACCAGCGACGCACCGCTGAATGGAAACGCCGAGCACCTCGCCGCGGTGATGGACAAGCCCCTCGAGAACATCCGCAACATCAAGACCTTCGGCGACTGAGCGGCTGCGGTGTTTGACCAGGCCATCGGGCGCCTCAGCAGTGACCTCGCCATCGATCTGGGGACCAGCAACACCCTGGTCCTGGTCCGAGGACGCGGCGTCGTGGTCGAAGAACCCTCGGTCGTTGCGGTCCAACAGCACGGCACCGGATCGGGCCAACAGGTCGTCGCGATCGGTGCCGAAGCGAAGCGCATGGTCGGCCGCACGCCTGAGCACATCCAAGCAGTCCGGCCAATCCGCGAAGGCGTGATCACCAACTTCAAGTTGGCCGAAGTACTGCTCAAGAGCTGCGTAGAACACGCCTTGGGCAGCCGGCCCCTGGTCAAGCCCCGCATGATCGTGTGTGTCCCCGTGGGGACCACCGATGTCGAGCGGCGCGCGATCCTGGAGTCCGCCCGCATCGCCGGTGGCCGCGAGGTTCGCCTGGTGGGCAAGTCCACCGCAGCCGCCCTCGGTGCCGACCTGCCGATTCACGAAGCGACCGCCTCCTTGGTGGTAGATGTCGGTGGGGGCACAACCGAGATCGGGCTCATCAGCATGGGTGGTGTCGTCCTCAACACGTCCGTGCCGGCGGCTGGCGACCACCTCGACCGCGCCTTGGTCGCCATCGTGCAGCAGCGCCACAACGTGCTCATCGGAGAGCGCACGGCCGAAGACCTCAAGCTTCGGATCGGCCGCGCCGCCTTGGGCAACGCAGACGCGGCCCAGGCCCGGGTGAAGGGTCGCGACCTGAGCAGCGGCATTCCCCGCGATGTCATCATCACCTCGGCCGACATCGTCGCGGCCTTCGAGCCGGTCATCGACCAGATCGTCGACGGCCTGCGTCAG
>JAADHA010000538.1 GCA_013152105.1 Oligoflexia bacterium
GCCGTCCCCGGCAATAATCGCCGGAGGGGTGGAGGGGTGGAGGGGTCCGTCGCAGCGGCGGGAAGTGGGGGGACAGGGCGAGGTCAGCGAGATCCACTTGGCCCAAGAGCTGAGGACGCACCCAAGGCACCCCATACGTGCTCAATCATGGCAAATACCCGGCCTCATATGGTCCCTCTCAGTCGAGACCTCCAGCATCATGGAAACCAGATCTGCATATGGTAAGCGAACTCGTAGCCATCGGGGATCGCGTGGGGCGCAAAGGCGATGAAGGGCAGCAGCTCCTGCACGCAGGCGGCCAGGGTCGGCTCCAAGGTCTGGCGGTTGGTGATGGTGGCTGCGCTGACCCGGCCGGTGCAGGCCACGGTGATGTCCAGGTCGAGGTCGGCGACGACCCGCTGACCATCGGGTACGCAACGCAACAGCAGGCGGTTGAAGTCGTCCATGGCGCTGGAGAGATCGTCTGCAGAAGGCGCGCCGGGCTCGATCATGCCGGTGTCGTCGAAGGGGGTCGCTGCTTCGAAGATCTGGTCGAGATCGGGTGGGGGCAAGCAAGCCTGTGCCAATGGCAGGCTCAATCCAACGGTCGCCGAGTCGGCCGGGCCGCCAGCGAAGGCCGTGAGGGGAAGGATCAGGCTGAGGAGGACGATCGGCATGGCGGCTCCGGGTCTGGGTCTGGGTCTGGGTCTGGGTCTGGCTTCTGAGTGAAGGAGCGAGCGAGGGGAGAGATGTCACGGCGGGCCCACTTTTTTTTTCGCGCCACTTTTCTGGTGACATCCGGGCCGGTGCCTCCTCCTTCTGGTGAACCTGCAAAGGAGGGCGAGATGCCCAAGGTGATCGTCGTTGGATCGGGACCCGCCGGGCTGGCTGCCGCAGAGGCCCTGCTCGACGCTGGCCCCGCCGATCTAGAGGTCCAGCTCTGCACCATGGGCCACATCCTGGGGGGCAAGGCATGCTCCTGGCAGACCGAGGACGGCCGCACCCTGGAGCACGGGCAGCACGTGGTCCTGGGTTTCTACGACCAGATGCGAGCCCTGGTCAGTCGGGCGGGTGTCGACCTGGACGACACCAGCGTGTCGGGCCAGGGTCGCTTCATCGTCTGGGAAGAGCGCGATCAGCAGACCCACCACCTGCACCTGGGCCCCAGCTCGCTCGGAACACTGCTAGACGGGCTCGCCTATGACGGCTGGAGCGCGGCTGAGAAAGCCGGCTTCGCAGCATTCTTCGCTCGGGCCATGCCCGAGATCCTCGCCCGCGGCGTGCCCGAGTCCTGGGACGACCAGTGCCTGACCGCCTGGGCGCTGAAGCGCGGCATGCCTCCCCAGCTCTTCGAGACAACCCTGCTTCGGGCCAGCCGCGACGCACAGCTCAATTGGCCCGGCGAGATCTCGGCCTACTCCATGCTGCGCACCGTCCGAGCGGCCGGTCGCGACTACAGCAGGGCCGAGGCCCGCTTCCCCGGCGGCGGCATGAGCGCCTTGTGGTGGAAACCGGTGGCGGCCCGGATCGAGGCGCTGGGAGGACAGGTCACCAGACTCCAGAAGCTGGTGGGGATCCAGCACCAGGACGGCAGGCTGTTGGGCCTGGAGTTCGCGTCTCCGCTACCCCACGATCCGGCCAGACCCTACATCGACCGCGGCGTACCGATCCTGCCGGGCACGCTCGCGCTCTCGAGTGCGGACGCCGCGATCCTGACCCTGCCCCCGCCGGCCCTGGCCCAGGTCGTGGCCAGGGATCCCACCCTCTCCGCCATGCCTCCGCTGGCCTGGCTGGGAGAGTTGACCACGGTCGCGCCCCTGGGCCTGCACGTATGGCACAAGGCGACGCCCCGACCTCGCCACCAGACCGTGGTGCTGGGCCTGCCCCAACCCCTGGGCTACGTCGTGGACAACAAGCCCAACTACCCGGAGTACCGGGACGATGAGCGCTTCGGCGCCTGCCTGCACTTCGTCGGGCAGGAGACCTGCTTCGAAGAGTGGGATGACCAGGCCCTGCTCGACCGGGCCCTGACCGCCCTGCAACGGGTGGAGGGCTACGAGGAGCTTGATCGCGCCGGGGTGATCGACTTCGCCGTGGTTCGAAACCGCGGCCCCCACAAGCGCTACTGGAACGCCGAGCCCGGCTCCCTGGCCTTCAAGCCCAAGAACCAGACTCCGGTGCAGGGCCTGTTCCTGGCGGGCGACTGGGTGCGCTCCAATCTCGACTTCCCCTGCATGGAGAACGCCGTTCGACCCGGTCGGCAGGCGGCAGAACTCCTGCTGCGAAGCCTGCGGAGAAGCACGCGGCAGCGATCGCGTCCCAAGAGAGCAGGGTCTGGCGCCGTCGCCATGGCGGGGCGCTGATCATGTCCCTGATCCGTCGCCTGCTGGCCTCGCTCCCGATGGGCAGCCTATCACTGTTCGCCGCACTGTTCGCAACACTGTTTGCAGCACCCCTCACCGCCTGCCTGCACCCGGTACTCCAGGCCGTGCCCGCCGGTGCCACCGTCGAGCTACCGGCCGACCACGCGCCCCATCCCTGGGCCCAGACCGAGTGGTGGCACGTCCACGCCGAGCTTGTAGAACCCGCGACCGGAGAGCAGATTGGGGTCTTCGCGGCCTTCCTGGTGCAGCGAACCGGTCGCGACCACATCGCCTTGCTGCCGGTCTCGGCCTTCGTGAACCCGGTCCAGGCGGCGTGGGTGGAGATCCGCGTGGGGGACCGCACATCGACCGCGGATCGCCTCAATTTCCCGGACCTGTTCACGGCCGGAAACCGCGGCCCGGAGCTGGACATGCACCACGGAAACTGGCGGATCCGCTACGAGGGAGGCGCGCTGATCTTGCGGGCCTCGGCCGGTCCGAACCAGGTCGAGCTGCGCCTGGAACCCACCCGGAGCGCCACCCTGCCCGGTCAGGCGGGCCGCGTCGAATTGGTCCCCGGGAACGCCCACCTCTGGTACCAGATGGAGGGCATGCGCGTCCGTGGACGCTGGCAGCGTCGCGGTCCCCTGGGGACGCAGACCCACTGGGTGCAGGGCGAGGGTTTCTTCAAGCACCAGTGGGGCCGGCTCTATGACCCGGGGCTCGACGGCTTCACCTGGATCTCCATGGACCTGCCCGGTATCGGCGAGCTGGCCCTGGCCTATCTGGTCGACGACGGCGAGCGCGGGGTGCCCGGCTCGATGGCCTGGCTGAGGCCTGTGAGCGGCGCGCCCATTCCGCTCTCGGTCGACAAACTTAGCCTGGAGCCGACCCGATCCTGGCACAGCCGGCGCAGCGGCGCCACCTGGCCGGTGGGCTTCAATTTGTCAGGGCCGGGGATCTCGCTGCGGGTCGAGGCCGTTGTCGATAACCAGGAGATCTGGTCCTT
>JAADHA010000519.1 GCA_013152105.1 Oligoflexia bacterium
GACTGCTGGGTCTGCTGGGGCTTTCGCGCAGGCAGCGCTGATCGTGCGCAGCAGTTGACAGCCGACCCACACATTCGTGTAGACTGTCAGGCGAATGTCAAGCGAGGAGGGACTCGTGTGGGTTCTGGCAGTGTTTCTCGGGTGCGGCGAAGCCACCATTCCGGGCCTGGGCCTGGTGCCATCCAGCGATGCGCGTGCATCAGCCGGAGGCGCGTTGGCCGAGCCCTTGGTCCAGGCATTCTCGGGGGATGTCGGGGGTTTCGTGTGGGTCAGGGGGATCGATGATGCAGACGCCGCCGGGGTCGAGATCAACGTCTACCGCGGCGGAGTCTCCACGCGGGCCTGCACGGGCACGACCCGCTGCTACCTGACATCCCGCTTTGCTTCGGTGCAGGTGAACGACAGGGCCACGGCCTGGCGATCCGAGCGGATCGCCGCGACACCCATCAACCTGTCCTTGACCCCAGACCGCACCGATGCTTCCTGGTGGGCTGACGAGTCCCCCACCCTGACCGTTGGCGCGGACGCGCTTCCCACTTTGCTCAGGGTGCACTTGAGCCAGACCGTCGGGACCGACCCGATGTGGTACCTGGACAGGATCCAGACCTGGGTGCCCTGGCCCGTCAACCTGAGCGACGACGCCATCACTTTGCCCCCGCGGCGCGACACCGCGGTCACGACCTATACGGCCTCGGTGGGGATGGCGGCGGCCGGGTGGGACATCGAGGGCGGGGCGGCGCATCACCCCGTGCTCCTGGTGGACACCAGCAGCGTGGACGTGGTGAACCTGGGCTTCACCTGGGGCTGGGGTGATCTGCACGCCCACTCGGACCTGTCTCACGACGGCTGCCGAGACCCGGCCAGCGACTGCGTGGCTGACATCAGCCGGGTGGGAATGGACTTCTTCGACTCGGCCATCGACGAGGGCCTGGACTTCGCGGCGATCACCGACCACTCATCATGGGCGACCTGGTCCGAGGGCGGGGGATCGACTGACACCATCGACATCTGGGACCGGACGCAGGACGCGGTCACTGACACCCTGGCAGCCCATCCCGACTTCATCCCCTTGCTCGGCTACGAGTGGACTGCCAGTGCGCCCCATCCGGTCGGCGGATACTGGCCCGGTGGCCACCGGGTCGTGTTCTTCGAGGACACCACGGCATGTGAAGAGGCTCGCCTGTCGGTCGGGGTCAGTCTCTCGACCCACAGCTACACCAAGGGCGTCGACGGTGCGGTTCTATACGGAGGCACGCCCTACCACGCCGTAAGCTACACCGATCTGGTCGATGCCATGGACACCGCGGTGGCGGACTGTGGCATCACAGGGCGGGTCCAGATGGTGCCCCACCACCCCGCCTACCGTCCGCCGGCCGTCGTGGACTGGGCCAACCCCGACAACGTGCCGGATAGTCGGTACACCACTGTGGTGGAGATCTATGGCGAGCATGGCTCCAGCGAATGCGCTGACGCATCGATGCGTTTCTGCAACTGGCGACAGAAATCGGACGCCGACTACCTGGGCCTTGGCGGCTACCAGACGGCCCTGGCGCTAGGCTATGAACTTGGCGTGGTCGGTGGGACCGACAGTCACGACGGTTTGCCTGGAACGATTCACAACGACCCGTCCTGTACCGCCATCTGGGATCCGGACACCAGCGCGGTTCGATGTCAGGACTTCAAGGGCGGCCTGACCGGCGTCATGGTGACGGGGCGACTCAGCCGGACGACCCTGTTCGACGCGCTGTTCAGCAGAAACACCGTCGCGACCAGCGGCCCCAAGCTCC
Source organism: Oligoflexia bacterium (assembly GCA_013152105.1). Classification (GTDB taxonomy): domain Bacteria; phylum Myxococcota_A; class UBA796; order UBA796; family UBA2385; genus UBA2385. Next base: position 1,788 of record JAADHA010000519.1, read on the forward strand.
AGGTACGGGCCTACGTTCGCACCACCGACAACCAGATAGCGATCCCTGGCGACGAAGTGACCGCCGCGGACGCGGACCAACTCGTCGTCTCGGTCGAGGGCCTGGTCGACGGCAGCAAGTGGGAACACGTCTACATCGACCTGATCGATCCGACGGGTGTGACCCTGGCATCGACCGAGGACGAAGCTCTGGACCTGAGCCTGGCCACCATTGCGGGCGACGTGCTCTACGTTCGCCTGCGCCTGTACGCCACCGGCGACACCGAGGGCGAGCGCATGTGGCTGTCCCCCTGGTTCTTCAACTGACGATCAGCCGGGTGCGGGCCGTGACACTGCGTGGGCCGTGGCTATGAGTCGTCGGAAAAGCTCACCCCCCCCTGTCAGGCGCTCCATGGCCAACCTCGGCTACCTCCAGCTCACCCGAAACTGTCTGCAGCACTGCCGTTTTTGCAGCAACCCGCCGACCGGCGTCGACCTCAGCCTGGAGCAGATGCGCGGGCTGATCGACGACCTGGTGACCTTGGACTACGACGGCGTGATCCTGACGGGTGGCGAGCCGACCTTGTCCCCGCTGCTGTTTCCCGCGCTGGAGTACGCCGCGCAACGCGGACTCAGCAGCCGCATGATCACCAACGGCCAGCGGCTGGCGGACCGGGTCTTCTTTGCCGAATGCGTCGACGCGGGCCTGCAGCACATCCACGTGTCCCTGCACAGCTATCGGCCCGAGCTGCACGACTGGATCACGCGCTACCCGCGCGCCTGGGAGACCCTGGTGCAGTGCCTGGGTCACGTACCAGACATGGGCATCACGGCCGACATCAACACCGTGATCTGCGCCTACAACGCGGACCACCTGCATGAGACCGTGATGTGGCTCTGCGACCGCTTCCCCTTCATTCGACACTTCGTGTGGAACAATATGGACCCGGATGGAAACCGGGCGGAAGAGAACCCCGACTGCATCCCTCGCCACCACGAGTTCATGGTCAGCTTGGAGCTGGCGATGGAGTACCTCCACCGCACGGACCGTACCTTTCGGGCCGAGCGGGTGCCGCTGTGCTTCATGCGCCGCTTCGCCTGGGCCAGCACCGAGACCCGCAAGATCGTCAAGGAAGAAGAGCGCTGCATCCAGTTCTTGGACGGCAAGGGCTTCGTACACCAGCTCGAATTCCTGCATGGCAAGGGCAGCGCTTGCGACGCCTGCCGCTGGGACCCGGTCTGTGCCGGGATGTTCAGCATGGCCAAGACCTTTGACGAGCACGAGCTGTCGCCGATCTTCCTGGACCCCGAGCCGGTGATCCGCTCGGTCCTGGGCCGCCAGCCCGAGCCCGAACTGCTGGCCCGGATCCTGGGCCGCAAGGGGCGGCGCAGTGCTACGGAGCAGCCGTCGCTGGTGCAGCGTGAGCGGGCTCCACGGCGGGTGGCGGTGCCGACGGCGGATGCTTGAGCAGCGCGTCCAGCTTGCGCCCATCAGCGTAGGCGCGGAAGGCAGCGGCGTAGCGGGCGTAGGCCTTGCGTCCAGGTGTCCGGGTCGCGTCAATGGCCTGCTGTGGGCTGCTGTAG
>JAADHA010000531.1 GCA_013152105.1 Oligoflexia bacterium
ATCTTCGTGCCCTTGGTGCGCGCCCTGAAGAACTGCGATGCGGGGTCACGCCAAGTCCTGGTGCGCTGCATCCCTTCGGTCAACCTGCCGGCAGCTCACGGCGAGCTGGTCGCGCTCCTCGACTCCAAGGACCCGGCGGTCCGGGGCGCTGCGATGCAGATCCTGTGCAAGGTGGGGGGCAAGACCGCGCTTGCGGGGCTCACGACCAAGCTGGCCCAGAAGAGCTTTGTCGGTCGTATCGAGGCCATCGACATCGTCTGCAAGTGCGCCCGCCACCGTGCCATTCCTGCCCTGGTGGGTGCCGTACCGGTCGCATCATTGGAAGAGAAGCTGCGGATCATCCGCTACCTGGGCGACGCCGCCTATATGGAAGCGGACCGGGTGGCCGCCCTGTCGGCGCTGAAGTCCTTCCTGGGCGACCCCGACGACGCCCTGGTGGTGGCGGCTGTGCGGGCTTTCGGTGAGCTGGGCACCGAAGAAGAGTGGTTCGACCACATCGATCCCATCCTCGAACACGTCGCCCCTTCGGTGGTGGTCGCGGCCATCGAGAGCTTGCGCAGCTACCGCTCGGTCCGCGTGCTCACGGTGCTTCGCGGCCGTCTGGGGGCTGGTCCCAAGTCCTTGCGCCTGGCGGTCCTCAACACGCTGCTCGCCATCGGCACGGCCGATGTCCTGCCCTTGGTGGTCGAGGGCCTCAGCCACAAGGATATGTCGGTCCGCAACCGTGCAGCCGAGGTCCTGGCCGACCTGGGGGCGCATGAAGACATCGACATCGCGCGGACCGTCCTGTGGTTGCTGCGCAGCCCGGAACCCAAGGTGCGCCGCCTGGCGGTTGGCGTGGCCCGACAGGCGCGCGATCCCAGCGCGTCCTTGTGGCCGCGCCTGCTGGAGCTGCTGCGGGACGAGGACTGGTGGGTACGCGAGCGGGTCGCCGACGCGCTCCTCGCGATCGCGGGTGACCAGATGTTGGGCCACCTCGCCCAGCTCCTCACCGACGACGCCGCCACCATTCGCATGTTCGCGGTCGATGTGCTCGGCCGCCTGGGCAATACCCGGGCCCTGGGTGCCCTGGTCCGCGTGATGATGGACGACAAGGACTGGTGGGTTCGCGAGCGCGCCATGGAAGCGGTGGCCAGCCTGGGCGACAAGCGTGTGTCGCCCTTCCTGGCCCACATCCTCCACGACGAGCCTGGCATGCGCATCGCGGCCCTCGACGCCCTGGCACGCCTCCGCGCCACGGACGAGTGGAGGGCGATCGCCTCCTTGCTCCAGGACAGCCAGGAAGACGTGAGGCTGGCTGCGCTGCGCTGCATCGAGGCCCTCGATGACCCGCGCGTGGCCCACTCCCTGGGGGCGGTCGCCGAGGACCCGAACGACGACATTCGCGCCCTCGCCCGTCAGCTCCAGGCCCGCTGGCGGGCGCGCCTCAACCTCAGCCCGGGGGACTGGAACCCGGTGCTGGGCTCACCCCTCGACCGCTTGCTGGCGCGCCTCACCGAATTGGGCGCCGATGACCTGATGCTCTCGCCCGGTGATCCGCCCATGGCCAAGCGTCTGGGCAGCGTCGTGGCTGTGGACGACGCCGCGCTGACGCCCGAAGCCCTGTCCGCGATGATCTTGCCCATCCTCAGCGCCGAGCAGCTCGAGGCTCTTCAGGCCCGGCGCGATGTCGACCTCTCGTATGAAGTCCGTTCCACCGGCAGCCGCTTCCGCGCCAATGTCTTTCAGCAGATCCGCGGGACGGGCGTCGTCTTTCGCGTCGTTCGCAACCGCGTCCCGTCCATGGACGAGCTCGGCTTGCCCCCCCAAGTCCAGGCACTCACCAAGCTCAGCAATGGCCTGGTGCTGATCGGCGGGGCGACGGGGTCTGGAAAATCGACCACCATCGCGTCGATGATCGACGACATCAACCGCACGAGCCGCAAGCACATTGTCACTTTGGAGGACCCGATCGAGGTGGTGCACCCGGTACAGCAGGCGGTGGTGAACCAGCGCGAGGTCGGCCGCGACACCGGGACCTACGCCGATGCGCTGCGGGCCACCCTGCGGCAGGACCCCGACGTGCTGTTGGTGGGCGAGCTGCGCGACATCGAGACCATTCGCTTTGCCGTCACCGCGGCCGAGACCGGGCACCTGGTCTTTGGTACGGTGCACACGGTCGCCGCCGACACGACGGTCGACCGACTGATCAACGCCTTCCCAGCAGCGGAACAGGCCCAGGTCCGAACCATGTTGGCTGGCAGTCTCCGAGCGATCGTCTGCCAGAACCTGTTGCGTCGCTGTGACGAGGACGCCCGAGTGCTGGCCTGCGAGATCATGTTCAACAACAGCGGCGTCTCTCAGCTTATTCGCATCGGCAAGGCACACCAATTGCTGTCGACGATCGCGGTGTCGCGGCAGTACGGTATGCAGACCATGGACTCCGAGCTGCTGCGCCTGGTCGAAGAGGAATTGATCAGCGGCGAGACGGCGTATCTCAGGGCGCGGAACAAGCAGGAATTCGCTCATCTCGTTTCGGGCGGCGCGGCCGACGCGGACGACGCGGCCGACCCCCAGCCAGGCAGGTGAGCGGTGTCGCGGGTTGACTCTTTTCTGCACGTGGCGGTGGACCAGCGAGGCAGCGACCTGCACCTGCACGCCGGCAAGCCCCCCGCGGTGCGGATCGACGGCGAGTTGATCGCGCTGCCCTTCCGTTCTCTGGGTGAACTGGAGAGCCGGCGCCTGCTTCACGAGATCCTGGAGCCCCAGCAGCGGGCCTCGCTGGAAGCCCATCGCCAGCTCGACTTTGTACACATCGTGGATGGGCTGGGGCGCTTCCGAGGCAACGCCTTCTACCAGCGGCAAGGCCTCAGCGCCGTCTTCCGGATCGTGCCGGACCGCATTGCCACCCTGGAAGAGCTGCTGATGCCGGTAGCCGTTCGCGAGCTGAGCCGACGCACCAACGGCCTGGTGCTGGTCACCGGTCCGACGGGATCCGGCAAGAGCACGACCCTGGCCGCGATGATCCAAGAGATCAACCGGAACAGCGCGCGGCACATCATCACGCTGGAAGACCCGGTCGAGTTCATTCACCATCGCGTGAAGTCAGCCATCACCCAGCGCGAGGTGGGTGGCGATGTGGACAGCTTCGCGACCGGGCTGCGATCGGCCTTGCGCGAGTCGCCGGACGTGTTGATGGTCGGCGAATTGCGGGATCCGCTGACCGTGCAGCTTGCGCTGCAAGCGGCCGAGACCGGGATCCTGGTGTTGGGGACGCTGCACACCCGCAGCGCCGCGATGCGGCCCTCGCCCCACGCGCGGCGACACAGCCGCTGCGAGATGACGCCCCGCAACAGCACCGA
>JAADHA010000438.1 GCA_013152105.1 Oligoflexia bacterium
GACGGCACCGCCGCGATGGCCCAAGGGCTCGCGCCCCGCAGCCGTCCACCCAGCAAGCCTCGCAAGCCGCGCAAGCCTCGCAAGAAGCGACCCTCCCTGTTCTGGCGCCTGGCGCGCGCTGGACTGATCCTCTGCCTGCTGGCATCGCTGGCCGGGGCCGGAGTAGCCGCCTGGGCCATCCACCACTTCGGCCAGGACCTGCCCACCTTCGAGACCCTGGCGAACTACGAGCCTCCTACCGTGACCGTGGTCAACGACAGCCAGGGTGAGCTGCTGGGCGAGATCTTTGAGAAGCGCCGCTATGTCGTCCCCCTCGACGCCATCCCCAAGCGGGTGCAGGACAGCTTCATCGCGGCCGAGGATGCCAACTTCTGGACCCACGGCGGTGTCGACTACGAAGGCATCCTCCGGGCGATCGGACGCAACCTCGCCCAGGGCAAAAAGGCCCAGGGCGCCAGCACCATCACCCAGCAGGTGGCTCGGAATTTCCTGCTCAGCTCCGAGAAGACCTACCAGCGCAAGATCCGTGAGATCCTGCTCGCCCAGCGAATCGAAGAGGTCTTCGACAAGCAGCACATCCTCTACCTCTACCTCAACCAGATCTACCTGGGGAGCGGTGCCTACGGCGTCGAAGCTGCCAGTCGGGTCTACTTCAACAAGAGCGTGGGCGACATCACGCTGGCCGAGGCCGCCATTCTGGCCGGGCTCCCGCAGCGCCCCAGCGCCTACTCGCCCCACCAGCACTGGAAGCGGGCCCGGGCCCGTCAGGAATACGTCCTGGGTCAGCTCCTCGCCAAGGGCTTCGTCGACCAGGCCGCGTACGATCAGGCCATGGCCGAGGTGGTCGAGATCGCGCCAAAGACCAACGACTTCCTGACAAAGGCACCGTACTTCACCGAGTACGTCCGGCGCTATCTGGTCGACACCTATGGCTTCGACAAGATCTACAACGACGGCCTGACGGTGTACGCATCCTGCAACCTCGCCCTCCAGAAGACGGCGCAAGCAGCGGTCCAGGACAACGTCCTCAAGTCCAGCAACAGCATCGGTTGGCGAGGCGCCGTCAAGACCATCGCTCAAGATGAAGTCGCCGCACGGCTCGACGCACAGGAGCTGGCGCTTCGCACCGCAGAGAGCAAGGCCACCTTGCGAGTGGCAGACCCCGGAAACCCGCTGGCCGGTCCTGGGCCGATACCGGACACATCCACCTTGGCAACGGGAAAACGCTACGAGAGCGTCGTCCTCGAGGTCAGCAAGGACTACGCCGTGCTCGGCGTCGGGGCGCACCAGGTGCTGGTCCCCCTGCTGTGGTCCAAGTGGATGTACAAGCCCAACCCCAAGCGCTCCTACCGGTCCCGAGTACAGCGCAATCTGACCACCGCGCTGAACCCCGGTGACATCGTGACCGTCCAGATCGAAGCGGCCACGGTGGCCGAGCTTCCAGAGCTGTCCCGCTTGGAGAAGGTCGGCAAGGGACGCCTGGCGGGCCGCATCTACCAGGCGCCCGAGATCGAGGGTGCGCTGTATTCCTACCGCCTCTCAGACGGCGCGGTCCAGGCCATGGTCGGCGGCTACGACTTCAAGAAGTCCGAGTTCAACCGGGCGACCCAGGCCATGCGCCAGGTCGGTTCGACCTTCAAGCCCATCGTCTACACGGCGGCCATCGGCACCCGAAAGTTCACGACCGGCACCCTGGTTCAAGACGCACCCACCGTGTTCGGCGTGCTCGGCTATGGCCTGTACAAGCCCGGAAACTACGGCGAGACCTACCTGGGGAATATCACCCTGCGCAAGGCCCTGCAGTTGTCACGCAACGTCGTCACCGTGCGCATCCTCGACAAGATCGGCCTGGAGCCCGTGTTCCACCTGGCGGGCCCGATCCTGCGCATCGGCTACGACGAACCCAAGTGCAGCCGGACCCATGTGCCCATCAACAGCGCCTGCGATGGAACGATGACGCCCAGCCCGGTGCAGGGCATGGCCTGGTGCGAGTCTTGCGATCCCACCAGTTGCTCCATGATCCGGGTTGACGACCCCAGTCGCTGTCTGACCGAACCCGAGAACCGTGACGGCGAGCTGTGGTGCCGCTCTTGCGATGTGTCCCTGCGCGGGTGCTCTTGGGTGCCGCAGACTCAGCTCCCCAGCAGTGACCAGTGCCTGGATGAGCGCCTGGACGAGCGCAGCGGTGACATCGTGTGCCGCGCCTGCGACCTGTCGATGGGCCTGGGCAGCAGCTCGCTGACCATGACCGAGCTGGCGCGAGCCTACAGCGCCTTTGCGACCTACGGCCACCTGGTCCAACCCCACTGGATCGACCGTGTCGTGGACCGGGACGGCACCGTCATCGAAGCCTACGACCAGTCCCAGACCTGGCCCCAGGTGCTGGACCCCGCCGTCGCCGGGATCGGCCACTGGCTGCTCCACGAGGTCGCCACAGGGGGCACCGGGGCCAGGACCAATCGGCTCGGCATCCACGTGGCGGGCAAGACCGGCACCACCAATGACTTCAAGGACGCATGGTTCCTTGGCTACAACACCGAGATCGTGACGGCGGCCTGGGTCGGCTACGACCAGCCTCGCTCCTTGGGGGTGTCCTTCACCGGCGCATCCGCCGCCCTCCCCATCTGGATGGACTACATGCGGGTCGCCGCCCCCAAGGACGCCGACAAGCCCTTCCCGCCCCTGCCCGGAGTGCAGATGGTGGAGATCGACGAGTCAACCGGTCGCGTAGCCCACGGCGGTCGCGCCATGCCGATGCTCCCCGGCACTGCACCCACCAATGTCGTCGGTGAGGTCGGTCAGAAGACCGCCGAAGACCTGCTCACCTCGGACTTCTGATGCGGCCCTCGTCATCGCTGCCTATCCTCGGTGGGCTGCTGCTAGCAGCCTGCGTCACCGACAGCACGATCGTGTCACCCCGATGCGACCTGAGCCTGGGGTCCCCGACACCGTCTTTATCGCTGCCGGGCGACACGGTCAGCCTGCCAGCCACGCCGCTCACGTCGACCTGGGACACGGCCGTGATCGTCGGTGGTCACCGAGCCACCGTGATCGACGTGGTCCGCGACGGCTGCGACCCGTGCGATAGCTGCCGTGCCGACTATGGCTGCTCAGTCTGCGGAGACTGTGACGCTTGCGACCTGGAGTGCGATACCGACTGCATCGAGACCGTGGAATTCCAGGTCCCCTCGACCCTGTCTGCGGGGACATGGGACACCTGGGTCTACAACGTCCACGGCGCCGGGGGGCCCCTGCCGCTGGTTGTTGGCAGCGTGAAGGACACCGGTTCGAAGGACAGCGGCGCAAAGGACAGCGGCGCGAAAGACAGCGGCGCAA
>JAADHA010000350.1 GCA_013152105.1 Oligoflexia bacterium
AATCTGGCGCTCCACCTCCGATGTCCCAATCGACTTTTGTGCTTGCCGTTGCAGACTCAATAGTCACAAAAAAAACGGCACCCGCGGCAACCGCGTCCCGATCCTCGAGAACTCGCTCGCTCCGCGCCGCCCTCCAGAACGCAGCCCCTCCCGTGTCAGCGGTTAGATGACCGCATGCGGATCCTCTGGCCCCTGGCGCTGCTCCTGTGCAGCGCACCGCGTCCCGCCCTGGCGGCCGACTCACCGACCCCGCCGCCCAAGCTGCGGGGCCCGCCGACAATGCTGTGGGTGCGCCTGCAGTCCGCCGCGGACCAGGCACAAGCGCGTCGGCTCGGGCTGGGCTTCGTGGAAGAACAGCAGGGCGACTGGTGGCGTCTGGACGGTCCACCGGGAATCGAGGCGGACCTGGACGCGGCGGGGCTGTCGTGGCGTCGGGTGGCACGCAGCGCGCCCGTCGACACCGAGGGCTACCACGACAGCGAGTCGGTCCTGAGTGTCCTCGACGACCTGGTCGATGCCGAACCAGAACTGGTGCAGCGCGTCGATCTTGGCTGGTCGGTGGACGGCCGACCGCTCCGAGGCGTGCGCCTGTCGACGACCGCCACACCTCGGGCGCAGTGGCGACTGGTGGGGGCCCACCACGGCGACGAATGGTCCAGCTCCGAGGTGGCGCTCGATGCGGCGCAACGCCTGGTGACAGCGTGGCGCGACGATCCGGACGTCGCCGCCCTGCTCGATCGGGATGCGGTGTGGGTGATCCCCCAGATCAACCCGGACGGGGTCGAAGCCGGCACCCGCTACAATAGCAACGACACGGACCTCAACCGAAACTACGACTACCAGTGGTCAAGCACCGTGTGGGCATCTGGAGACCAGCCCTTCAGCGAGCCCGAGACCCGGGCGGTGCGCGCCCTGCACAGTTGGGTACCCGCCACCGCGGCCCTGAGCTTCCACGCTGGCGCGGCGAACATCGGTTGGGTCTGGAACTATGACACCACCCCGACCGCCGACGACAGCCTGCTCCAGGATCTGGCACAGCGCTATGCCGACGCATGCACGGTGCCCGACTTCTGGACCACCAACGGGGCGGACTGGTACATCACCCACGGCGACACCAACGACTGGGCCTACGGCCGCTTGGGGGTGCTGGACTTCACGGTCGAGGTCAGCGTCAGCAAGACCCCACCCGCCAGCACCCTCCCAAGCCTGCGCGACCAGCACTGGCCCGGTGTCCGGGCCTTCCTGTTGGCAGACGGCGTCGCCGCCGGTCAGGTCGTCGACGCCAACACCGGCCAGGGAGTGCCGGCCGTGTTGACCCCCCTGGACCTCGGCTGGCCGCTGCTCACCGGGCCCGACGGGCATTTTGGCCGCCTGCTGGAGGGTCCCCAGGTGGTGCGCGTGGAGTCCGCCGGCTTCGCGTCCACCGAATTGACCCTGACACCGGACCAGGACCGCACGATCAGCCTGGATCGGGACGGGCTGCTCGCCCTGCGTCCCGATCCGCCCCGCCTGGCATCGGGCGGCAGCCAGTTCTTCACCTTGTCCGTGGACGCGCACACGGTCACCCTGGCCCGCCCCGGCCACGACGACCAGCGCGCCACCCCTGACGCGGACGGCTGGACCGTGGACACCACCGGCATGGAGCCCGGGCCTTGGGACCTGGTGGTCGATGACGCCGTCTCTCCGCGGTCCATCTTTCTGGCCGAGGTGGACGACGCGGTCACTGTGACGAGCCACACCCTCACTGCAACGAGCCTCACCCTCAGCGGCTCCGGCTTTGGGCAGGGCACCGCCGGCTGGGCTCTGAGCGGTGACGCCCGCGCCCCCGTACCTCTGCCGCTCACCTGGGTCAGCGACAGCAGCCTGGAGCTGGACCTTTCCGAGATCGAGGACGGCGGTGCGGACCTGTCCAGCACGCTGGTCGACGTGGTCTTGCTCAGCAACGGGCGCCAGATCGCCGCGATCGATGTCACCGACATCCTCGACGAGGACGACGCTAGCGGACCCTGGCCGACTGACACCGGCACCGACTCCGGTGCAGACTCGGGAACCGATGCCGGGTCTTCCGGGTCCGACACCGGGAAAGACGGTCCCACCGCGCCTGCGGGCTGCGGCTGCGCATCGGCGCCTGGGACGCCCTCCCACATCCTCTTCTTCCTGTTCATCCTGCTCCCCTACCTCAGCCGACGGAAACGCCCATGACCACTTCACAGGCCACCCTCGCTGCCAGCGCCGGGCTGATGACGGCCGGGCTGATGACAGCCGCCCTGCTCTTCTCGGGCTGTAGCCGAGAAGACATCTACGGGGGCCAGACCTTCACCCAGACCGTCGCCCAGGCCTATGCCGACTGCAACGAGTCCGAGATCCGCTTTCTGGCCGGCAAAGAGGGCATTCAGACGGCCTTCGCCAACTGCGGCAGCAACCACTTCGCCAACATCAGTTGGTCCCCCAGCGGTCGCTACCTGTACTTCCAGCTCACCCACGGCGGACACGTCATGGATGGCGAGGACAAGACCATCATCACGGTGCCGACCGAGATGCCCATCGCCAACGCCGCGTGGCTAGGCGACGACCTGCTGGCGGTGCCCCTGGGCCCCGCGCAGGACGCGACGAGCCCTACCGACCGGATCATCCTCTTCAACCGCAGCGCGAAGACCCTCAACGAGATCAACGTGCCGCTCCAAGAGATTCGCGACCTCCAGGCCGGCGCCGACGATAGCCACCTGATCCTGACCGGGCTGGACGATCAGGGCCTGCGCAAGGCCGTGATCGCCGACACTCGCACCGGAGATCTGAGCCCCGCCCTGCCGTGGCTGGACCAGCTCGATGCTGCCCACGGTCGCCTGGTGGTCTCGCAGAAGGCTGGCCTGGTCGGCCTGGCTGACGCCCAGGGCGGGACGCTGCTGCGCTTGGATGGCACCGAACTGGCCACCCTGCCCGGCGCGCACCGCGTCATCCCGCATCCCGAGGGTCGCTACGTCGCCATCGAGCTGGATGGCGCCCCGGTGAGCCCCTTCGATATGCGTTCCTGGGATGAACTCTCCGAGACGGCCCGAAAGCGTGAACTGGCTCGACAGGAAAAGTGGCTGGCCAACCAGCCCGACTGGCTCACCAAGGAGATCACGCCTCCCGAGATCCAGATCATCGACCTGAAGAAGGGGGCCCGCTACCGGGTGACCGCGTTCTGGGGTGACCATTTTCAGTGGTATGAAGCGCGCAACTACTATGTCAGCTTCGTGCTCTTCGGCATCGAGGGCAAGCAGCTCAACGCCAACGTCGGCCTGACCAATCTACACGAGCGCCTGCGCATGCTGGACAAGGGCGAGACGCCGCT
>JAADHA010000340.1 GCA_013152105.1 Oligoflexia bacterium
CTTCGTCACCAACGTCAAGCGGATCAGCAGGGGCATCAAAGAGCACGTCGCGAACGCCGCGCTCATCAAGGTCAACCAGATCGGCACCCTCTCCGAGACCCTCGACGCCATCGAGATGGCCCATCGCGCCGGCTTCGGCACGGTCATCAGTCATCGCTCGGGCGAGACCGAGGACACGACCATCGCCGACCTGGCGGTGGCCACCAACGCGGGTCAGCTCAAGACCGGTGCCCCCTGCCGAACCGAGCGCGTCGCCAAATACAACCAACTCCTCCGCATCGAGGAAGAGCTGGCCAGCGCGGCTCACTACGCCGGCCAATCGATCTTGCGGAACTGAGCTGGGTCAGTCGGGTCAGTCGTCGAAGGCTTCGACCAGGACCAGCTTCTCGTCCAACTCGAAGCCGCTGGCGATCAGCTCGCGGCGGACATCGGGCCCGATCAGGGCGCCGGGAGGACGCGCCAGGCCGTCGACTCGGACGTCCTCGAAGCCCAGCAATTCGTCGGGCTCGTGGGTCGTACGGACCAGGACGCGGACGTAGTTGCCCGTCGTATCGCCCATTTCCATCACAGGAAAGAGCCACCAGGTGCGCGATCCGTCGGTGCTGCGCTGGATCAGGCGGACCTGGTAGTTGGCGGTGCCGACCAGGGTGACGCCACGGTTGTCGTAGCTGATCTCGCCGGGGCGGACCTCGACCAGCTTGGGCCGAAAACCCGGTGGTGCGCCGTGGTCCCACCAGTAGAAGCCGATGGCGGCCACAGCAACAACCAACGCGGGCAGCAGAATGGTGGCGATGAGTTTCTTCACGGAGGCTGGATAGCAGGAGCGAGTGTGGCAAGCCACCACAAGGGACTGATCCTGGAGTAGAGTGTCCGCATGGAGGTCGACATGCTGTCACTGGTCGCGGTTCCCGTCCTGATCCTTGGTTTGTTGGGCTGCCAGGATTCCGCCGGTCCGAACTTCGGCGGCGGCGGCCTGGCGGCGGGCACTGGTGACGCTGGGGGCGGTGACGGCGGAGGCAACAATGCGACCCCCTCGGCGCCCGTGATCACCGACCTGACGGCCGAGTTCTACACCCCGCCCAACTACACCATGGTCATGCAGATCTACGCCTGGTGGACCGACGACGAAGGCGACATCCTGGGCGGAAAAGTCGACTACCAGATCGACGGCGACAACGGCGACTCGCTGGGCGGCACCCTGGAGATCAGCGGCAAGGAAGCCCGACTGGACGACGATCTCGACGGCACGCCGGTCTTCTTCTGGGTGAAGGGGGTCACCTCCAACGCCAACTATGATGTCGAAGTGACCCTCATCGACGCGGCTGGCCACCGCTCCGTAGCCGCGACCACGTCCACCCAGTGAGCGACCCCGCGGCGCCCAATGGGTCGCGGGCCAGACGGGTGTGGATGGACCAGGGTGGCACCTTCACCGACGTGCTGAGGGTTGGTGGTGGCGTGGTCCGAGTGGACAAGCTCCTGTCGGACCGCACTGCTTCGGACTGCACTGCTTTGAACCGCACTGCTTTGGACGAACTACAGCAGGGGGCAACCCAGGTTCGTACGGGCACGACGGTGGCCACCAACGCGCTCCTGGAGCGGGCCGGCGTCCCCGTTCTGCTGCTCACGACCCAAGGATTCGGCGACGCGCCGTGGATCGGGGACCAGACCAGGCCGGACCTGTTCGCCCTCCAGATCGATCGCCCACCGCCCCTGTGCGCTGGTGTGGTCCAGGTCGAGGGGCGCATCGGGGTCGGACCTGGCGAGGCCCCCGCGACCGTGCTGAAGCCGCACATTCTCGCGCCGAGCGCTCTGGCACCGCACTTCGCCGCGGGGATCCGAGCGGTCGCCATCGTCTTGGTTCACGGCCCACTCGCGCCGGGAGAAGAGCTGCGCCTGGCCGACCAGTGTCGCGCGGCTGGCTTCACGCACATCAGCCTTGGGCACCAGGTCGCGCCCTCGCGTGGCTTTCTGGCTCGGCTCCACACCACCCTGGCCGACGCCGCCTTGACCCCCCTGCTGCCTCGGACACCCGGCGACTATATGAAGAGCGATGGCGGCCTGGCACGGGTCGACTCAACGGGCCGAGGCCCGCAGTGGCGTGGCAGCGTCGCGGTGCTGTCGGGGCCCGCCGGTGGGGTGGTCGCCTGCGAACTGCTGGCGAGGGCCGCCAGGCTTGGGCCGGTCTTCGGCCTGGACATGGGGGGCACCTCGACCGATGTCTGTCGCGTGGACGGTCGGCCCGAGCGCGTCGACCACATCCAGGTCGCTGGCGTACGCCTGCGCGTACCGGCCGTGCGGGTCGAGACCGTGGCTGCGGGTGGTGGTTCGATGTTGGCCATGCAGGGCGGGCTGTACTGCTCCGGTCCCACCTCGGCCGGCGCCGAGCCTGGTCCCGCCTGCTACGGGCGCGGCGGTCCCCCCACCGTCACCGACTGCCAGGCCGTGCTCGGCCGCCTGCCGGCCTTCCCCGACATCGCCGGCCCAGAGCGCGACCAGCCCCTGGACCTCGACGCCGCCCGATCGGCTCTCCAGCGGCTGGACCCCGGGCGACCAGTGGAAGAGATCGCCCAGGGCTTCGAGCGCGTCACCGTCGAGACCATGGCGCGGGCGGTGCGCGGTCTGGCCGCCGCGCGCGGGGTCGATCCCCGTGGCCACTGCTTGGTCGCCTTCGGGGGCGCGGGCCCCGGTCACGCCTGCGCCGTGGCGCGGTCCCTGGGCATCGACACCGTCGTGGTGCCCTTCCTGGCCGGCGTCTTCTCGGCGGTGGGCATCGGTCTGGCACGGCGCCGGGTCGAGCGTATCGCCCCCCTGGAGACCACCGTTGGGGCCGCGCGAAAGCGCGCCCTCGGCCAGCTCGGGGCCGAGCCCGCCACCTGGCCCCAGACCTGGTCCTTGATGGTGCGGCAGGTCGGGATGAGCGAGCTGATCGGCGTGCCAGTGACCGATCTGCTCACCGAGGATCCCGCCTTTCTCGGCGCGACCGCCCGGTCTCTGCCCCAGCTCGTGGTGGCCCGTTTCGCCCAGGCCCACCGCTCCCGCTTCGGCTTCGACCGCCCGGGCTTGGGAATCGAGGCGGTCGAGCTTCGTCTGGTGGCGGAAGAGGAGCCCGCCCGGCCCGAGGCGATCCCGGTGATGGACTGTCGCGCGCCGCCCGACCAGGGCACAGTCCGCGCCTGCTTCGACGGCTGGCGCGAGGTGCCCCTGCGCGAGCTCAGCGACGCCGACGGCCTGATCGGCCCCGCCCTGCTGGTGGGAACCGGCACGACCGTCGTCCTGCCGCCCGGCTGGCGGGTCGAGGCCCGGCCTGACCACCTGCGGCTGCGTGACATC
>JAADHA010000363.1:0-3324 GCA_013152105.1 Oligoflexia bacterium
GAAGGCGACCGGGCAACCTGGCCACCGACATCACTCCGACTCGAAAGCCGAAGCTCAGTCCTCGGGATCCGTCTTGGGGTCGGGCTCGCGCGACGCGCAGCTCTTGGCCTTGCAGCTCTGGCAGCCGTCGCCGTCGGTGATGCCCAGCTCGGCCTTGTCTTTCTGACGGCGCACCATCAGCAGCCCCCAGACCGTGACGGCCGCCGCCAGCACCAGGACTGGTACCAGGACCGAACCCAGGCCGTGAAGCAGGGACGGCGTCATGCCTCTCCTCCGAAGAGCCCGGCGAAGCCCATGAAGGCCAGGCTGAGCAGGCCGGCTGCGATCAGGGTCATCGCCGTACCACGCACCACGGCGGGCTGGTCGGCCAGCTCGGATTCCTCGCGGATGCCCGCCATCAGGACCAGCGCAAGGGTGAAGCCCAGGCCAGCACCGGTCGCAAAGACCAGGCCCTGGATCAGGTTGTAGCCGCGACTGGTCTGGAACAGGGCCAAGCCCAGGATGGCGCAGTTGGTGGTGATCAGCGGCAGGAAGATACCCAGCGCCTTGAACAGCGCGGGGCTGAGCTTCTTGATCGCCATCTCGACGAACTGCACCGTGCTGGCGATCACCAGGATGAAGCTGATCAGCCGCAGGTACGGCGCGTAGGGCAACACATAGGTGTTCAGCAAGCTGGCGCAGAGCGATGTGACGACCATCACGAAGGTGCTGGCCATGCCCAGCCGGAAGGCGGTCTGCAGCTTACCGCTGACCCCAAAGAAGGGGCACAAGCCCAGGAAGTAGGAGAGCACAAAGTTGTTCACCAGCAGCGAGCCGATGAAGATGCCCAGCAGGTTCGCGGTCATGCCACACCAACCTTCGGCGCCGGATCAGCCTGGCGGGCCTGGCGAGCCTGGCGACGCTGCTTGACCCAACTGAAAACCAGCAGGATGAGACCCAGCATGATGAAGCCGCCGGGCGGCAGGATCATCACAACCCAGGGCTCGTAGTTCGGACCGAAGAGCGCCATGCCAAAGAGGCTGCCGCTACCCAGGATTTCGCGCACCACACCCAGCAGGGTGAGCGCAAAGGTGAAGCCCAGTCCCATGCCAATGGCGTCGGCGATGGCCAGTTTGACCGTGTTCTTGGCCGCGAAGGCTTCCTGGCGCCCCAGGATCAGGCAGTTGACCACGATGAGCGGGATGAAGGCGCCGAGCTCCTTGTGCACCACCGGCAGCGTCGCCTGCAACACCAGATCGGCCACCGACACAAAGGTGGCGATGATCACGATGTAGGTGCTGATCCGAACCTGCTTGGGGATGAAGTGCCGCAACATGCTGACCAGGCCGCTGCTGGCGACCAACACGAAGAGCGTCGCCAACCCCATCACGATGGCGTTGACCGCCGAGTTGGTCACGGCCAGGGCCGGGCACATGCCCAGCACCTGTACGAAGGTGGGGTTCTCCTTCCACAGGCCCTTCAGCAGTTCCTCGGCGGTTCGGTCCGACTGGCTCATGGCGCCACCTCCTTGGCCGGACTCGCGGCTGGCGTGATCTCTTGGCGAGGGGCATCCGCGCGCTTGGGCAGCCGCTCCGCCCAGTCCGCGTAGGAGCCCGAGACGATACGCATCACCGCCTTGGACGAGATGGTAGCGCCGCTGATGGCCTCGACCTGGTTCGGAGCGGCCTTCTTGCCGTGAGCCACCAGCTCGATCGATGGCGTTGTCGACAGGTCGTCCCAGCCGTGCACAAATTCCTGGTCCTTGATGATCTTGTCGCCCAGACCAGGGGTCTCGCGACTGTCAAGGACCCGCAGGCCCACGATCTTGCTGGCATCTGGGTCGTAGCCATAGATGAGGCCGATCTTGTCCTGAAAGCCAGCACCCTCGGCCGGAATCGCGTAGCCGATCAGCGCGCCCGAGGCGTCGTAGGCGCCGTAGACCACCGGCGTGTCGTCGCCCTCACCGCCCGGATCGGCCTCGGCCGCCAGGGTCTGGCCCTGCCACGCCAGACGCTGCAGGCCCTGGGCCCCAGGCACGACCTTGAAGACCGCTGCTTTGAGAACTTGGGCTTGGTAGGCCAGGATCGTAGGCCGTGTTGTCTGCCAGGCACCGACGATGGCCACGCCAGACAACAGGCCCGCGATGGTCAGCGTGGCGACCAGCTTGAGGGGTCCGGCTTCGGGCTCGGTCGTGCCGGGGTCGAGCTGTCTGGCGCTCACAGCAGCCTCCGCTTGTCCCGTCCAAAGACCCGGGGCTGGGTGGCGCGTTCGATAAGCGGGGACGCGGCATTCATCAGCAGGATGGCGTACATCACGCCCTCGGGCAGACCACCCCAGTTACGGATGAGCACCACCAAGGTGGCGATGCCGGCCCCAAAGATCCAGGCGCCACGCGGCGTCGTCGGCGAGCTGACGGGATCCGTGGCCATGTAGATGGCACCCAGCAGCAAGCCGCCCGAGAAGACCATCATCTGCGGTGGCGCCAGTCCCGGCCAGATGGCACTGGCGACGGCCTGCAGCACCGCCGTGGTGAGGATGATCGAGGCCGGAATGCGCCAGTCAAAGGCCCGCCGCCACATCAGGTAGGCCCCCCCAGCAAGCAGGATGATCGCGCTGGTCTCGCCGAGCGAGCCCGCGACATTGCCGGTCAGCAGGGGGCCGACAGCCGTCAGGGTGCCCTGGAACTTGGCAAGTCCCAGCGGGGTAGCCGCGCTGACGGCGTCCACATGAAGCAAGGGCACGGCCAGGGTCGAGGCGGGCAGACTGACCAGCGAGCCCGAACCAGGCGCCACCCAGGTGGTCAGCGTGATCGGAAAGGCGGCCTGCAAGAAGGCCCGCCCCACCAGGGCCGGATTGAAGATGTTGTGACCCAAGCCACCCCACACCACCTTGCCCAGGCCAATGCCCGCCACCCCGCCCAGCAAGGCCATCCACAGCGGGATGCCCGGCGGCAAGGTCAGCCCCAGCAGCACGCCGGTGAGAATGGCGCTGCCATCCTTGAGACCAGCCCACCCCTGCCGCCCCAGCACCGCGTCGGTGAGCACCGCACCCAGAGTGGCGGTGCCGACCACCAAGATGGCCACGATGCCGAAGTACCAGACCGCCGCGAACAGCACCGGCAGCAGCGCCAGCGACACATCGCGCATGACCGCGGCGGTGGTGCGCGGGGAGTGGGTGAAGGGCGCGGCCGTCACCTGCAGTCGCAGGTTCTCGCTGCTCACTTGGGCTCCTTGGCCTTGTCGGCGGCTTGCTGGATGGCCTTCTGCCGACGGATCGTCGCCTTGGCAGTACGAAAAAGGTGAACCAGAGGGATCTCAGCGGGACAGACCCAGGTGCATGCACCGC
>JAADHA010000363.1:3339-6916 GCA_013152105.1 Oligoflexia bacterium
CACAGTCCAGCACCAGCCAGTCCTCCATCTGCAAGATCTTTCCAGCCCGAGCCATGCGACCCAGGCGAGAAGGATTGAGCATATAGGGGCAGGCATGAAGACACTGGCCGCACTTGATGCAGGGGCCGGCCGCAGCCAGCGGATCCCGGCTGTGCCTGAAGGCGAGCAGGCCGCTGGTGCCCTTGAGCACCGGTGCATCCAGCGTCGCCACCGGCATGCCCATCATCGGCCCACCCATCACCACGCTTCGCGTGCTGGAGCTGATCCCGCCACAGTACTCAAGCACCGCGCGCAAGGACGTGCCGACAGGGACAAGCAGGTTCGCCGGCCGACTCACCGCGTCACCGGACACGGTGAGCACCCGCTCGATCAGGGGCTGAGCGTCGTCTATTAGCTGCGCGAGGGCCACCATGGTCGCGACATTGTTGACCACATAGCCCAGGTCCAGGGGCAGCTTGCCCGCGGCCACTTCGCGGTTGAAGAGCGCCTTGATGAGCATCTTCTCGGCACCCTGGGGGTACTTCACCTTGACGCCACGCACGACGACGGGAAAGCTGATCCCGTCGTTGGTGCCGGCCTGGATGCGGGCTTGGCGTCTAGCGATGGCTGCGTTGAGGGCGGTGATGCCGTCGGGCTTGTTCAGCTCGACACCGATCACGGCACCCTGGGCCTTCAGACGGGTGCCAGCGATGTCGATGCCGCGCAGCACCAGGTCCGGTTGCTCGACCATGGTGCGGTGATCACAGGTCAGGTAGGGCTCACACTCGCAGCCGTTGATGACCAGTTGCTTGCAGACCCGGCCCTGGGGCACGGCCAGCTTCACGTGGCTGGGGAATGCCGCGCCACCCAGGCCAACGATGCCGCCGCCCTGCACCACAGCCATGAATTCCTTGTCCGTCGCGCTGCGCCAATCGACGCCAGCGTCGTCGGCAGGTGGCGCTGCGAGCTGTTGGGGATCGAAGCGGTCCGCCTGGATGACGATGGCGTCGACCAGCGATCCGTTGGGGTAGCGCTCTTTGTCGATGGCCAGCACCTTGCCGGTCACGGGCGCGTGGTGACAGGTCGAGATGAAGCCGCCCGCCCGAGCGATGAGCTGCCCTCGCTTCACGTGCTGGCCGGCCTGCACCACGGACACGGCCGGCGCGCCGATGTGCTGGGCCAGGGGGATCACATAGCGCTCGACGAAGGGCATGCGCTCGATCGTCAGGTGCTGGGTGTGCTCCTTGGCACCATCGGGATGGACCCCATGGTGGAAGGTGCCGGGCCCGCTGCGGGCCCCCCCGTCGAGTGAAGCGGACAAGGCTCAGTCCCCCCCGCGTACGCTGTAGCCAGACATGAGCAGCAGGCGGTCGCGCACCCGAAGGGCCAGCTCGGCTTGGACCAGACCACGCTGGGTGGCCAGCTCAGACTGGTGCTGTTCCTGCTGTGCCAACAGCTCGGCCGCGTGGGCGGCGGCCACGTCGGCCTGAGCCTGGGACCGCACCACCATGGTGAAGGGGGTGACCACACCGGCCAGTTCCTGGAGTACCCGCCAGGTCGACAGCCGAGCCGCAGCCGCGGCGGACAGGGTGTCCGGGTCCACGTCCGAATAGCGACCCTCGCTGTGGGCCCAGTCCAGGGGTGAGAGAAGCTCACCAGTCTCAGGGTCGGGCGCCTGGACCTGTTCCGGGCTGGGGTTGCCCCGCAGATCCAGCCGCGTGCCAAAGACCCCGGGGCGGGTCGGGTCGAGGCTCAGCAGGGGCCAAGCGCGCGAGCGCACCGCCAGGGCCGAGCTGGCAAGCGCGGCGTGGGTCTCCAGGCCATGTCGGCGAGGGCTGGGGGCATGAATGCGAATCAAGGCGGCGCCATCGTGGCTGAGGGCAGCCGTGAGCCCCTCGGCGAGGTGGTGCGGCGCGCCAAGCGAGGACTGCAGCACATAGGCACCGCGCCCGTGGCCCATGGTGAGCAGCGAGGTCTCCTGGGCCGGCGCCGCGAGCAGATCCGCATCCGAGAGCACCAGCACCCGGACCGGCAGGCCCGTAGCCAGCAGCGTGTCCAAGCCGCCGCTGCCGAGCAGGCGATCATCGCCGACCAACACCAGGGGCGGACAGGCCAGGCGTTCCTCGGCGCTCAAGTCCGACCAGCCGGTCGCAGGCTGGGCGGCAGCGCGACCATCCAGCAGCGACCCGGCGCGGCGCAGCAGGTCCAGGTCCTGAATGGCAACAGCCATCTGGGCTTCCAGCAGGCCACGGGCCACGGCGGTGGCGTCGGGGCCGCCGTCGTCGATGACGGGGACCTGGAAGGGATTGTAGGGGAACAAGGCGCCCCACCAGGCTACCGGTCCCGGACCCATGACCATGCCCAGGCGGGCGCGCCCCAGGCCGATGCTGCCGGTGCGCAGGCGCGCCGTGAGGTCTCGCAGCTCGCTGGCCATGCCCAACAGATCGGCCAGGCTCTGGGCCTGTGCCGCGGTCAGGTTGGAGCCAGGTCCGCCCCCTTCGGTCACCCGGGCCAGCAGTCCCGCCACGTCCACCTGGTGTCGACCCAGGCCAGCCATGCCTTGCGCCATCGCGTCGATGTTGTCAGCGGGGAGCGCGGCGGCCAGCGTCTGGCGAACGCGATCCGCGATCTGCTCTGCGAATGCCTGGGCCTGCTTCACCAGGGTCTGGAGCTGTGGCTGCAGGCGAGCTTCGGCCACGCCCAGGACCAGTCGCAGCGCCAGGCGGTCGCCCGACCCCGGTTCGGCGGCGTCATGGCCAACAGGGCATGGCGGGACATCAGCAGGGCCCCAACGGGGTCGACGTCATCGCGTTTGGCTGCCCGCGCGATGGTCTTGCCGGCGGTGTCGGGTAGCTGCTCCCAGGTCCGCCAGGCCGCCCGTGCGGCCGCAAGCCGCGCCGGATCCTGCGGCTGCGAAGTGATCGCCTGGGTCGGACACACCGCCCAGCAGGACCGACAGGCCTTGCAGGTCTCGGCGTCAAAGGCCACCACCAGCAGTTCGCGTTCGCCAGCAGGGGCTTGATCATAGAAGGGAGCGGTGCGACTGAGTGGCAGATCGGCCAGGGCCGCACCAACGGCGTCCCGAGCCTGCTCGACCTTGGCCTGGCGTTCGGCAGGCAGCCCGGCCCTGGCCAGGACCGCGTCGACGGCCGCCACGATCTGGGCGCCAGCAGGTCCAGAAGACACGGTCTTGGCGAGCTGCTTCGCGACCTTTCCCAGCACCGGCCGCAGCCCGGCCGCATCACCGCCTTGGTCGGTCACCCGGGCCATTCCGGCCTCGACCAGGGCCCGCGGCCCCACGGTGGCGGCGCCGATGGAGCCATCTGGACAGCTCGACCAGCACCGAGCGCAGCCCGTGCAGAGCGCGGGGTCAAAAGCCGGAAAGACCGATCGGGTGGGGGTCAGATCCCGGAAGGTCGCGGACAACGGCGGCACCGCTCCCACGGCCAGCAGGGCGTCAGGGGCCAGTTCGTCGGTGTGTCCCTGGCTGTAGAGCACGCCCACCTGGTTCCAAAAGCCCGGTACATCGTCGAGCGCGCCCGTGCCCTTGCCGAGGTGGCGCACCGCGAGGGGAGGCTGCGGCAGAGGCGGATCCACG
>JAADHA010000160.1 GCA_013152105.1 Oligoflexia bacterium
CCAGCAAGAACAGGTTCAACGGGTTGACGATCACGTTGCCGGCCCCGTTCCCTTGACACAGAAGCAATCCACCGAGCAACACTTTCGCAGCGCGGAGCGTTTCCCCCACGGGGAAGTAGGGCACGGACAGGCGGGAGACAGTCATGCGTAGGTGATCGCAGGAATCAACGGGCAAGCTTGTCACAAAATGTCATGGCACATCAGAATACAGCCTGCGGCTGGATGCCCGGCGCCCCCTTGGCCCCAGCACTTCGCTGGCGACCGCTCACCCTCGGCCGGCCACAGCCGCGCCAGCAGCACGCTGTCCGCGGAGCCCGTGCAGTCGGATCAGTCGGCGGTGGCGGTGCTGGCACCAAGGCAGATGCATACGAGAAACATCGCAAACCGGCGCAAGCTACGGCCCGAAGCCGGGCACGATGTGGACCACACCGGCCCCAAGCTCACCGATTGACCACGTGGATCGCCTGCCCCAGCGCCGCCTTGGCGCTCTCCATCAGGCCCTCGCCCAGGGTCGGGTGAGGGTGGATGGTCAGGCCCACATCCAGCGCCTCGGCGTCCATCTCGATGGCCAGTGATGCCTCGGAGATCAAGTCGCTGGCGTGGTCTCCGCAGATCGTCACGCCCAGGATCCGGTTGTCCTTGGCGTCCAGGATGGTCTTGAAGAAGCCCTCGGTGTGGCCGGTGGTGATCGCCCGGCCGATGGCGGCGTAGGGCACCTTGCCGACCTTGACGGTGAAGCCCTTGTCGCGAGCCTGGTGCTCCATCAGGCCGGCGGTCGCGATCTCGGGATCGGTGAACACGACGGCGGGCACGTTGCGGGCGTCGTTGAAGGCCTTGTGTCCGGCGATCACCTCGGCGCAGATCTCGCCCTCGTGGGTGGCCTTGTGAGCCAGCATCATGCCGCCGGCGACGTCGCCGATCGCGTAGACACCGGGCACGTTGGTCTTGCACTGTTTGTCGATGGTGACGAAGCCGCGCTCCATCGCGACGCCCGTGGGGGCCAGGCCCTCACTGTTTGGGCGACGCCCGACGGTCACCAGGATGGCGTCGGCGTTGAGTGTCTGTTCACCCTTGGGGGTCTGTATCGTGACGATAGCGCCGTCATCGCCCTCTTCCCAGCCCTTGGCCCGGGTCTTGGTGAAGAGCGTGATCTTCTGTCTCTTGAGTTTGCGGGTCATCAACTTGACGACCTCGGGATCGAAGCCCGGCAGCACACTGCCCATGAACTCGACGATGGTCACCTTGGACCCCAGCTTGGCCAGCATCTGGCCCATCTCCATGCCGATATAGCCGCCGCCGATCACGACCAGGCGCCCAGGTACCTTGGTCAGGGCCAGGGCCTTGGTGCTGTCCAGGACGCGTGGGTCATCGGTGCTGAAGCCGGGGATCTCGACGGGGCGGCTGCCGGTGGCGATCACCAGATGCTCGGCCTGCACGTCCACGTCGCCGTCCGCGGTCTTGACGGTCAGCGTCTTGGGGCCGGTGAAGGTCGCCTGACCGACCAGGGTGTCGGCCTTGTTGGCCTTGAGCAGGGTGCGCACGCCGCCGGTGAGTTTGTTTACGACGCTGCTCTTCCATGCCTGGAGCTTCTCCATATCGACCGTGCGCGGGCCGTCGGGGATCTCGATGCCCATGGTGGCCAATTCGCCCAGACCCTCGAGGCGCTTGCCCGCGGTGATCAGCGCCTTGCTGGGGATGCAGCCGACGTTGAGGCAGACCCCACCCCAGTACTCGCGCTCGATGCACAGGGTCTTCACGCCGAGCTGGGCCAGACGGATGGCGCAGGGATAGCCGCCGGGGCCGGCGCCGACGACGACAGCCGTGTACTTCAGGGGGGTCGAGGGGGTGGCCATGGGACGGCTCCAGAGGGGGAACGGAGGGGATGCGAAGCGAAGAAGGCTCAGGCGAGGTCGACGATGAGCACCTGGGGCCCGTTCGCGGCCAGGCGCTGGCGAGCGTTCTTCACCGCGGCATAGGTGGATGCCACACGCGCGTCGTCGTCGCTGGCGGCGGCCAGATCGAGCGCTTCCACCTGCAGGCCATGGGCCCGGGCGATCTCTCCCAGGTCGCCGGCAAGCTGGGTCGCGACGGGGGCTTGCGGAGTGAGCGGGCGGCTGACGTGAAGGAAGATCACCGGCGCGCTGCTCAGCGCTGCTGTGTTGAGGGCTTCGTGAACGCTGCCCGAGGCGGCGCTGGCCATGCCGATGAAGCACAAGACTGGTTCGCCGCTGCCGATCGCCAGGCCGACCGCGTGGAGGGCGCGGGCGCCTGGCGTTCCGCTGACCGGTGCCAGCTTGTAGGGGCGCGCACCGAGGGCAGGGTCGATCAGGCGCTTCACCGGGCAGCCCCGCAAGACGGCGCCGAGGCGCTCGGCGGGACCGGTCACCAACCAGTCGGACTTCGCCATCGCGGGCACGGCGCCGGCCACCACCGGGGCGAGCGGGCCGAGGGGCAGGGGAAAGGGCTTCGGTCCCAGCTCGGCGAGCTGGGTCTGGGCTTGGGCCAACGCATGGAGCGGTGCGAGCGCGGTCACCGGAGGTCCAGGAGCAGGCGGGAGGGGGTCTCCAGCACGGCCTTCAAGGCGCTGACGAAGCGCGCCGCCACAGCACCGTCCAGCACGCGGTGATCGAAGCTGGGGGAGAGGTACATCATCTTGCGAGGCACGATGTCCCCGTCGATCACCATCGGGCGGTCGTGGATCTGGTTGACGCCCAGGATGGCGCACTCTGGCGCGTTGATGATCGGCGTGGCGAAGCGCCCGCCGATGTTCCCGACACTGGTGATGGTGAAGGTGCCGCCGGACAGCTCGTCCAGGGTGACGCGCCCCTGGCGGGTGCGGGCGGTGAGGTCCGCGAGCTCGGCGGCCAGCTCGATGACGCTCTTCTGTTCGACGTGGTGGACCACGGGGACGTAGAGCCCCTGGGGGGTGTCGGTGGCGATCCCGATGTTGATGGTGCCGTGGACCGTCATCTGGAGGGTCGCCTCGTCCAGAGTGGAGTTGACCGTCGGGAAGTCGCGAAAGACGATGGCCACCGCCTTCATGATGAAGGGCATATAGGTCAGCTTCACGCCGCGCTGGCTGGCGGCGTCCTTGAGGGCGTCGCGGACCGCGACCAGGTTGGTGACATCGACCTCGTCGACATAGGTGAAGTGCGGCTTGCGCGAGTAGCTCTCGACCATCTTCTCGGCGATCTTGCGGCGCAGGCCGATGATCTTGATGACCTGGTCCTGGCCGGAGGCCACCCCTGCCCAGCTAGGGGCTTGTACCGCGGGCAGCGCGACAGGAGCCGTGGCAGGACCCATGGCAGCAGCAGCAGCGGCGGGCGCGCTGGCGAGCCGTGCGTCGATGTCGGTCCGGGTCACGCGGCCGTCCTTGCCGGTACCACCGAGGGTCGAGATGTCGACATCGTGCTGGCGGGCGTAGTTGCGGACCGCCGGGCTGGCCAGGACCTTGCCGCCCCCGGCTGGGGGCGTGGGAGGAGTCGCGACTGGGGCCGAGGGAACTAGCGCCCTTTGGGCCGCCGCTGGGGCCGCGACCTGGGCAGCGGGCACCGGCGCTGCTAGTGCCGCGGGCGCTACAGCGGCCGCCGACGTGGACGGC
>JAADHA010000276.1 GCA_013152105.1 Oligoflexia bacterium
CGAGGCGGGTGGTGCCGTGTCGTTGCGACAGGCAGCCGCCGTGAGCAGGATGCCAAGTGCCGCAAGGCGCAGGCATGCCACCACGAAGCCCGCCCGTTGGGAGTCAGCCCCAGGGATCGTCGTCACCGGAAGTGCGTCCTCCATCGATCTCGCCGCTTCGCGACGAACCACTGGAAGTCCTCAGGCTGGCCCGCGCCAGATCTTGCTCCAGCACCGCGAGCTGGCTGGAGACCCGCATTCGACCGACCAGACCCCAGCCTCCTCCCAGGACCAGCCCCAACCCGAAGGCGCACAGCAGCAGGAGAGGTACAGGCTGGGGATGTTGCAGATGTCCCGCCCAGACCCACAGGTCCAGGGACAGATCGGTCGACCGCTCCAGGTTCTGCACGGTGAACAGCGCCAACCCACCGAGCAACAGCAGCACGATCACCAACAGGGTCCAGCGAGCGGGAGTCACAGCGTTCTCCAGGGCAGGTTGAGCAGCCGAACCGTCGGGTCAGCGGCGGTCCGAGCATAGCGCTGTGGCCGCGTCCACGCAGTCCGGCTGCCCGAAGCTACTCGTCTGCGGGCATCGACTCAGAGTCCACGGGCTTGTCTTCAGAGGAGCTGGCTCCGCCGAGCTTGCGAGACAGATCGCCCAGCACATCACCCAGGCGTGCGGTGCTCTCGCCCTGGCGGGCCACGTACTCTTCGATGCTGCCGTCCTGATCCGTGCGCTCTTCGGCGCCCTTCTCGGACAGGCTGATCTTGCGGTCATGCTGGTCGATCCGCCGGATCTCCACCATGATCTCCTTGGCCTCGGCGTACTTCTCGTTCCAGTCCTCGTCCGTGGCCATCAGCTCGGACATGTGAACCAGACCTTCTACGCCGTCTTCGATCTCGACGAAGATGCCAAAGTCGGTGCGGCTGACCACTTTTCCCTTGACCACCTGGCCCAGGAAGTAGCGGCTGTGAACGGAGAGCCAGGGGTCGTCGGACATGGACTTCAGGCTCAGGCTGAAGCGCTCGTTGTCGCGGTCGATGTTCTTCACCCGAGCTTCGACATCGTCGCCCTTTTGGAACAGCTCAGAGGGATGCTTGACCCGCTGCGACCAGGACAGGTCGCTGATGTGGATCAGGCCGTCGATGCCTTCCTCGATGCCCACGAAGACGCCGAAGTCCGTGATGTTGCGCACCTTTCCATGCACAATGGAGCCGATCGGGTAGGTCTGCTCGACGACGTCCCAGGGGTTGGGTTCGAGCTGACGCATACCCAGGCTGATCCGCTTGTTCTCGACATCGACGCCGAGCACCTTGGCTTCGACCACATCGCCCAGCTTGACCAGCTTTCCGGGATGCTTGACCCGTTTGTTCCAGGTCATCTCGGAGATGTGGACCAGACCCTCGATGCCGTCTTCCAGCTCGATGAAGGCGCCGTAGTCCGGAATGCTGACGACCTTTCCGCGGACGATGGCACCCACGGGGTAGCGGATGTCGACTTCGTCCCAGGGGTCTGGACGGATCTGCTTGTAGCCCAGGCTGACGCGCTGGGTGTCGGGGTCGAACTTGAGGATCTTCACTTCCATCGACTGACCGACCTCGACCATCTCGCTGGGGTGGTTGATGCGTCCCCAGGTCATATCGGTGATGTGGAGGAGCCCGTCGATACCGCCGAGGTCGATGAAGGCGCCGTAGTCAGTGATGTTCTTGACCACGCCGTTCATGATCACGCCGACGTGGAGATCCTTGAGGGTCTCGGCCCGCTTGACCTGGCGTTCTTCTTCAAGCAGCACGCGCCGGGAGAGCACGATATTGCCGCGACGCTTGTTGAACTTGATGATCCGGAAGTCCAGCTCTTCGCCCAGCAGCTTCTCGAGGTTCTTGACCGGCCGCAGGTCGACCTGGCTGCCGGGGAGGAAGGCCTTGACGCCGATGTCCACCGAGAGCCCGCCCTTGACGCGCGCCGTGATGGTGCCCGTGACGGTCTCACCGGCTTCGAAGGCGTCGGAGATCTCTTCCCAGGCCTTCATCTGGTCGGCCTTGTGCTTGCTCAGTGAGAGCTGGCCTTCGGCCTCGTCCATGCTGTCGAGGTAGACATCGACAGTGTCGCCGACCTTGATGGTCAGATTGCCCTCGGCATCGTAGAACTCGGCCTTGGCGATGACACCTTCGGCCTTGTAGCCGACATCGACCGTGACCCAGTCGCCGTCGATGTCCAGAACATTGCCCTTGACGACGGACTGCTCGCGTACGGAGCGCTGGTCGAGGTATTCGTCGAAGATCGCAGTGAAGTCGTCGCGGTCGAGTTGGTCGATGTTGATGTCGAGGGTGCTTGATTCGGACATATGTGAGATGGGCCTCTGATCCAGGTGCGCAGAACGCATCCGAGTCTTGATTTGGGGGCGGGATGGTTGGCTTTGCGCTGTGGGGTGAGTCCCGTCAGCGACTTGCGGTCCCCGTTCCGGCTGCGTCCCTGTCGCAATCGGTCGGTCGGGGGTGTCTGCGGAGAGCGGACACAGATCCCCGTTGGGAGCGCCCCGTAGCGCGACCAAGACGCCGAGTCAAGGACAGCGATCCTTGGCCAATTTCGCGACGATCTCGATGACCTCGGCGATGGAGTGATTCGTCGTGTCGACCCGGACCGCACCGGGTGCGACCGCTAGCGGGCCGGTCGCGCGCCCGCTGTCCTGGGCGTCTCGGGCGGCCACTTCGTCGCGCACCTGGGCCAGGTTCTGGTGGATTCCGCGTCGCCGAAGTTCGTCGTGCCGTCGCCGTGCGCGCTCGTCCAGCGTCGCGTCCAGGTAGATCTTCAGTTCGGCCTGGGGCAGCACCACGCTGCCGATGTCGCGGCCATCGACCACCACTCCGCCGTGGTCGGCCAAGACCCGCTGGCGGGCGACCAGGGCGGACCGCACCGATGGGTGGACCGCGACCGCCGAGGCCCCCCAGCCGATCTCCTGGCTGCGGATCGCGCCGGAGATGTCATGGCCGTCAACCAGAACCTTGGCGTATTCTCCGTCCCAGCGGAAGTCCAGATCGAGCTGGCGGGCCAGCCGCCCGAGCGCCTGGGAATCGGTCCAGTCGACGCCCCGCTGCTGGGCCAGCAGCGCGACCGCGCGGTACATCGCGCCGGTGTCGAGGTAGCGGTAGCCCAGTCGCCTTGCCACGCCGCGGGCGACCGTGCCCTTGCCGGATGCGGCCGGGCCGTCGATGGCGATGGCGATGGGCATGGAACTTTCGATAGCACCCTGGTGAGATTCAGGCACGGAGGCTCTCTACGGTGGGGAAGAAGCCGGGGAAGGACACGTCAACCACGTCGGCGTCCACGATGTCG
>JAADHA010000565.1 GCA_013152105.1 Oligoflexia bacterium
CCGGGAAGAAGATCTGGGCGCAGCTCGAAGTCTTGGATCAGGCACGTCATGGCGCGCTTGATGGTATTCATGCGGTGTTGTCCCCTTCGCCCAGGTCACCTGGCTCCAGGCGCGCTTCCCGGGCGGTGAGTTCGCGGACCTAGTCGAGGCGCGGCTTCGGGAGATCCATGTGGAGTTGGCGAGCTTGAACGAGGAAGCGGCGGGGCTGGCGGCGACGATCACGGCCAACTTCGAGGAGCTGGTGGGATGAGCACGGATCTCCCGCTCCCCTCCCACTACGCGGGCGTGCTCGTGGAGATCAAGGATCGCGTCCGCGCGGCCCAGTACCGCGCCTTGCGTGCGGTCAACCACGAGCTGGTTGGCCTGTATTGGGACATCGGTCGCCTGATCGCGCAGCGGCAGCGCGCCCAGGGCTGGGGTCGGTCCGTTGTGCAGCGGTTCGCCGCCGATCTCCAGGCGGAGTTCTCTGGGGTGCGTGGATTCTCAGCCCAGAACCTATGGTATATGCGTCAGCTCTATCGGGAGTACCACGACGACGAGAAACTCCAACCACTGGTTGGAGAAGTGAGCTGGAGCAAGAACCTGGTGATTATGGCGCGCTGCAGAGATTCCCAGGAGCGCGAGTTCTACCTGCGGATGACACGAAAGTACGGCTGGACCAAGAGCGTGCTGGTGCACCTGGTCGCGGCGCGGCCGCAGGAGATCCACGTGGAGCTGGCGAGCCCGAACCAGGAAGCGGTGGGGCTGGCGGTGACGATCGCGGCCAACTTCGAGGAGCTGGTGGGATGAGCACGGATCTTCCGCTCCCCTCCGACTACGCGGGCGTGCTCGTGGAGATCAAGGATCGCGTCCGCGCGGCCCAGTAGCGTGCCTTGCGTGCGGTCAACCAAGAGCTGGTCGGCCTGTATTGGGACATCGGCCGGCTGATCGCCCAGAGGCAGCGTGTCCAGGGCTGGGGTCGGTCCGTTGTGCAGCGGCTCGTCGCCGACCTCCAAACCGAGTTCTCTGGTGTGCGTGGATTCTCAGCCTCCAACCTGTGGCGCATGCGAGCCTTGGTCGAGACCTATGCAGGAGACGAAAAACTCGCACCACTGGTGCGAGATATTAGCTGGAGGGCCCCCGGTCATAAGACTGACCACGAGGGCTCAGAACGGTGGTTGAAACTGCTTTGTTTTTCCTTTTTGCGCCGGCCACGCCTGGGCCGCGGGGGCATGTCCGTTTTCCGAGGACACCTCCACCTCGCATGACGGACCAACAGGATGTGGCCAAGGCCGAAGCAGGCCTTGGCCAGCCTGCGGTCCGTGAGCCCCGTGAGCCCCGTGAGCCCCGTGGGGCAGATAATGATCTTGGACATCGGCGTGCGCATCGGCGTGCGCCTCCCCGAGCGCCTCCCCGAGCGAGTGGTCTCCGGGAGGGCGAAGCGTTGAGGGATGCGAACGGAGGACTCATGATTTGGTGCAGCTCCGCCTGTCCAGGAGAGTCGAATCGCACACAGATGCTAATCCACGGCTTGACAAAGTTAGCCTTCGCGTGCAGAATGCCTCGTGAGGAGAGACGTTTTGCAGATGAAAACAAACGAGCCGCTCAAGACCCTCGGCGCCCAGGCTGCCCGCCTTGTGATCGAGCTTCACGAGCGAGGCAGCACCCTCTTCTCCAACGCCGACGTCCAGGACATCACCGGGCTCAGCCCGAACGCGGCGCGGAATTTCGCCGCCGCCCTCGTTCGTCGCAGCGTGGCGACACGTCTGAAGCCGGGTTTGTTCATCCTGGTGCCTTACGAACTCGGGCGTGAGCGCGATTACTTGGGCAACCCCTTCGTCGTCGCTCGCGAGCTGGCGGGCGATCCCGACTACTACATCTCCCACGCATCGGCGATGGAGCTGCACCAGATGGTCACCCAGCCACAGTTCGTGGTCACCGTGACCTCACCACGATCGGTCCGACCTCGAACGGTGTTGGGGACCGAGTTCCGCTTCGTCCGCTGCAAGCCCGACCACGTCTTTGGTGTCAGCGATCACTGGGCTACGAAGACCGAGAAGGTCCGTGTGAGCGACCTGGCGCGGACGGTCATCGACGGGTTGAAACAGTCCGAGTACTGCGGAGGCTTCACCGAGGTGGCCAAGGGCTTCTGGATGAGGAGGGACGACATCGAGCCCGACCGCCTTGTCGACTACGCACTTCGCCTGGGCGTGGGCGCCGTGATCCGCCGGCTGGGCTTCCTCCTCGAAGCGTTCGAGGTGGACGCGCCGCACGCCTTGAACCGTCTGCGCGAGCGGCTCACAGCGAGCTACGCCGTACTGGATCCCATGATGCCCGACGAAGGGAAGTACCTCGCTCGATGGCGGCTCAGGCTCAACGTCGAGCCCGAGGAGCTGGAGTCCGTGGTGAGGACCTGAGCCATGATCCCGCAGAGAAACATCTCGCTCCTGTCCAACCGTCTCGCCCGCGAGGGCGGTCGCCGCATCCCGGAGACCGTGCTCGAGCGGGACTATTGTCTTGCCTGGTTCCTGGTGGGCTTGTCACGGTCGCCGCTTCGCGATCAGCTCGCATTCAAGGGCGGCACGGCGCTCAAGCGCTGCTACTTCGGCGACTACCGCTTCTCGGAGGATCTCGACTTCACGCTCACCGAGGAGCTGCCCCTTGAAGACATCTTCGCCGCGCTCGATGGCATCTTCGCCGAGGTCGCGCGGATTCATTTCGGCACCGGTCAAATCTCCGAACAGTCTTGGATCGTCCGGTACGGTGCCCCCTTCTTTTTCTTGGTGGGGGAAAGAACCATGCGGCCCCTTCCACATGAGTCGTCGAGACCCAAGCCGTGCATCGCCCCCATCTTGAGCCCCAGGTTCGCCAAGGCTGCATGCTGTGGTGCACCCTCGCGGGCGCGGTCCTTCGGCCTGCCTCTGGCCGGCCGGTGACCCACCCCCTCCAAGGCCCCAGCCTTGACGAGCACCCCGCCACCCAATAGGAACCGGCGGTTCAATTCGCCCCCTCTATGAGCCGTCGCAGTTGCGGCCGCCCGGAGCACAACAGATGGCCGTTCGCCTTCGCCTGACTCGCATGGGCCGCAAGAAGCGCCCCTTCTACCGCATCGTCGCCGCTGACTCGCGCAGCCCGCGCGACGGCCGGAACCTTGAATTCCTCGGGCACTACAACCCGATGGTCAACCCGTCCGAGATCAAGGTGAACCTCGAGCGCGTGGACTACTGGCTCAGCGTCGGCGCCAGTCCCTCGGACACCGTCGCAAGCCTGATCAAAAAGGCTCGTGCCGCGGTCGCCCCGGTTGCCCCAGCCGCCCCGGTCCAGGACT
>JAADHA010000004.1 GCA_013152105.1 Oligoflexia bacterium
GTCGACCAAGGCCTGGGCGCCCTCTGGAGGCGGCAGGACGCCCTCGGGGAGGGATGCGGAGACGACGGCGTAGGCCGCACCGATGCCGTGGGCCAGGTCACGCTGCTCCTTCAAGAGCGCGCGCACCCGTTCCCAAGCCTGGTCCCAGATGGCGGGCGCGTCACGGGCATAGACCAGGTAGTCGATGGGCACGGCCTCCATGCCCTGCTCGGCCGTGGACCGCACCAGGCGCCCCATCGCCAGGCGATAGCTCACCATGCGGTTGAGTTCGGAGGCCGGCAGCAACAGCCAAGGCGCGTCCGCCGCGCGAAGGTGAAGCCAGCCGGGGCGAAAACGGGTGAGCGCGTCGATCTGTCTGCGGCTGATCGCCTGCAAGATGGGGTGGTCGTTCTCAACGTCGTTCTCGCCCACGAAGAGGGTGAGGACAAGCTGGGGTTGGACGAGGGGCGCCAGCTTTTCGAACACGACCCGCTCTTCGGGTTGCCCCCAGCCATTGCCGCCACCGGACACGACCCGCCAGGTCCCGCCTTGCTCGGCGAGGTGGTGCTCCAAGCGCTGGCCGACGGTCTGCTCGACCTTGACCGAGTGCGCCGCCACGTAGGAATCACCCAGGAGCAGGACCCGGTGGGTGCCCTGTTCTATCGGCGGCAAGGCGACGTCGTGGAAGCCCAGCTCGTTGTGCTGGAGATCGGGCACGAACTCGGCGGGTCGCGAGAAGACACCGTCCTGCCAGGTGTAGCCCCGAACCTGATCAGGCAGCAACCGCACCAGGCCCTCGGCCAGCAACAGCCCAACCAGGGTGCCGAGCACGATCAGCATCAGTCGCAACCGCAGCGGGCTGCCCAATGCCTGGCTGGACCCAGGAGTCGCAGGAGTCGCTGGAGTCACTGGAGTCACAGGAGGACTGTTCACGCCGGCCGCGCCACGGCCACCAGACTCAGGCCGATGGGCAGCTTCATGCGCGCCTCCATGGGCAACCACTGCCCGGACACGGCGTTGTAGATCCCCAACAGGCTGGTCGGGATCCGGTCCCGCTTGGCGACCTTGGCGTTGTACCACCAACCCGGCAGGCCCAACAGGTTGAACCACTGTTTATGCTCGACTGTGAAGCCGGCGTCGATCAGGGCTTGTTCCAGCGAGCGCCAGGTGTAGCGCCGGTGGTGACCGATGGCCTTGTCAAAGGGACCGTAGAGCTTGGGGTGGGCAGGAACCAGCAACACCAGACGGCCCTTGGTTGGAGTCAGGAGCTGACGGATATTCCGCAAGGCACCCGCTTCATCGGCGACGTGTTCGAGCACGTTCAGGCAGACCACGGTGTCGGGTCGCTGGCCCTCGGACCCCACCCAGTCCAGCGGCTGGTGCAGGTCCCAGGGGCTGACGTCGACGTTGTCGAAGCCGTGGTAGGCCTGCCGCAGCTTTTCGATCAGACGGGGATCATTGTCGGTGGCCAGGATGTGACGCCGACCGATCATGTATTCCGTGATGTTGCCCTGACCGGCCCCCGCTTCCACCACCACGTCGCCCAGCCAAGGGGCGATCGTGTCATAGATGGCCTGATTGAGCGGTCGGACACCTTCGAGTCGTTGGAGGGTCTCTTCGAGGACCGGACCGTCGACGATGTTGCTGGTCAACGAGTACCGAGCCGTACACAGCACAGCATCGAGCCCATCTCGCCAGCCAATCTTCTTGCCCAGAGCATAAGAACGCCCATGGTAGTTGATCGGCACTTCGTAGATCCGCTGGCGCAGGCGGGCCAGCTTGATCGTGACCTCGACTTCAAAGCCGAAGCGCTCGCTTTCCAGCCTGAGATCCTGCACGACATCGGCCCGAAAGGCCTTGTAGCAGGTCTCCACGTCCGTCAGGTTCAGGTCCGCCGCCATGTTCACCATCTGGGTGATCAGCCGGTTCCCCAGGGTGTGCCAGTACATCAGGGCGCGCCGCTCGGTGCTGGAGAAGCGGCTGCCGTAGACGACGTCGGCGTTGCCCTCGATGATCGGCTTGAGCACGCGCAAGAAGTCGCGTGGGTCGTACTCCAGGTCCGCATCCTGGATGATGATGATGTCGCCCGTGGCGGCCTTGAGGCCGGTCCGAAGGGCGGCCGACTTGCCCCGGTTCTGGCTGTGCAAGAGTCCCCGCATGGTGGCCCCCCGGCACACCCGGTCGCCATCGAGGCCCTGACGAGTCAAGGCCGGCGCCATGGCCGCCCGCCAGTCACGCTCCAGCGCCACGACCAGCTCGCGCGTGCCGTCGGTCGAGCCATCATCGACGACGATGATCTCTTTTTCCAGCTCGAAGACCGACAGGTCCACGTCCAGGATGCGCGCCAGGATGGAGCGGAGGGTCGGTCGCTCGTTGTAGGCGGGAACGATGATCGAGAGTAGCTTCATGGCGGAGTCGGGCTCGCTTGCACGGGAGCATGGGCGCTCGGGCTGCCTTCTATAGCAAGGATCGCCGCCTGCGAGGTCGTAGACTGGCGCCCCTCCCCTCATGCCGCTGCCTGGAGAATCGTACTGAGCCGCCGACTGCCCCTGTCCGTCCTCCTCGACGCCCTGAGTCTCAGCGGGCTGGTCGTGGTGGTGCTGCTGTTGTGGCCCGTGACCCCAATCCCCACCGCGGTCCCGCCCCATCTCGCGTCGAGCACCCCGGCCTGGGGCGGCTTCTGGGACCTGCTGCTAGAGGGTCCCGACGCCGGCGAGTGGGCGATCAACGCGGCGCGGATCGCGGGCGGCCAGCTTCGGCAGGTCGACCACCACCGCTTGCCGACCTGGCTGTTGATGACCGGCGGGCTGCACCGCGCCGGGATCGACCTGGTCACCGCCGGCCACCTGGTGAATCGGGGGCTCTACATCGTGATGGGGCTGTGTACCTGGCTGGCGGGGCGCCTGCTGCTGGGACCGGGCACCGCCCTGCTGGCCGCCACCCTGGCGCTCGGCTCTCCACACCTTCGCTTGGCCTCCGAGCGCTACGGCATCGACATCGGGGTCGGCGCCGCCGTGGCCCTCATCGCCGCCACCGCCCTGGCCGCCGGGAGATGGCCCAAGGCCGCGCCGGTCCTCGGGATCGCGCTCTGCGCCGCGGTGTTGACCCACTACACGACCTTGCCACTGTGGCTGCCCGCGCTGCTCCTGGCGGCAGCGGCCGCCGTCCCCGGACAACGCTGGCGCGCGGCGGGGGGACTCTCGATCAGCCTGCTGGTCTGCGGGCTGCTGGCCCATCACTTCCTGCGTCTGCCGACCGCGCACGAGCTGATCGGGGTCGTGCTGGACGGCCTGCCCGGCGCGAACTCTGGGGCCGCGAG
>JAADHA010000245.1 GCA_013152105.1 Oligoflexia bacterium
CCCTCGCCCCTCGCCCCTCGCCCCTCGCCCCTCGCCCCTCTGGCCTGTGCTACCTTCGCCTGCAACGAGGGTTTCCCGATGTCGACCTATGCGTACTTCCTGGCTCACGCGAACCCTGACATGCCGTGGGTACGCAAGCTCTACCAGTGCCTGGTCAGCCGTGGCCTGACGGTCTTCTTTGACGACGCCAGCCTGGATCCCGGTGACGAGTGGGACCTGGCGATCCCGGATGCGCTGGCAGCCAGCGCCGCAACCGTGGCCTGCATCTCACCGCGCTTTCTGCCGGCGCACTACTTCCGGGCCGAGATTGTTCGCGCCGTAGAGAAAAAGCGGACGCCGGGCTCTGCTCACCGGCTGGTGCCGGTCTTCATCGAGGGCTTCAACAATGGGGGGGTAGGGGCACCCTACGGCCTCGAGGTCTTCCATGGGCTCGACGGCAAGGTCCTGGGCGTCGGTGGCGTCTGCGACAAGCTGGTGGCCCTGGCCGACAAGCATGGATGGCGCACCAGCGCGGGCGCTGGACCCACCCCGGGCACTTCGGCAACAGCCCCCCCCATCGACGAAGCCGCCCTCTTCGGGGCCCTGTGCGCCCTGGTGCCCGGGCAGTGGGCGGTCCTGCTGATGGACCCGACTGTGGCGGGCGCCGAGCCCTACCTGCCGGGCGGCTCGGCCTGCGCCGCAGAGCGCGCGGCGGTGCTGGTGGGGTGGGCTCGGAACCAGGGCGTGTTGCCGGAGATGTCGGCGCTGCTGCACCGGCTGGCGCCGGGGAGATTCTGAGCGGTGACCGATCCCGAGCTGTTCGAACGCCTCAAGGGCTTGAACTCGGGACAGTGGGCCGACCTGCTGGTCCATGCCCGCGTGCCAGAACACTGGTTGCCGGGCCCATCGGCTTCCCCCGCTGAGCGCGCCAAGGAGCTGGTCCGCTTGACCGGCACCATCCCCATCCTCGCCAAGGCGGTCATCGCCTGGCTGGAGACCCTCGACCGCCGCCCTGCCGCCGACCCCGCGGCCGAAGACCCCAAGAGCTGGCTGGCCTACCTCTGCCGAAAGGCCAGGGACGTGCCGGTGCTGGGCTTCCACGACGTGGACAAGCCCCTCATCGACATCGAGCACATCTACGTCCCGCTCCGCCTGGAAGCCGAAGACGGACGGCTGCCCGCGGCCCGTGACGGCTGTGGCGGCGGCGCTGACGGCGGCCCCCAGGACCCCTGTCCAGACTCCATCTGGAAGCTGCTGGCGCCGGTGACGACGAAAAACACCCGCAAGCGCGGCCTGATCGTGGTGGGCCCAGCCGGTTGCGGCAAGACCACCCTGGCCCAGCACGTCTTCCACCAGGTGGCGACCGGTCGTGCACCCCCCGACGCGGTGCCCGAAGACATGCAGGCCGTCTGGGTCGCCGCCCACCGCCTGCCAAAGCGCGCCATCGGCCAGGCGGGGGGCCTGACCGCCGCCATCGAGGCCATCGCTAGCAGCGACGACTTTTCCGGCGCCGGCCGCGCCCTGATGACCCGCGACGCCCGCGTGCTGGTGCTGATCGACGGCATCGACGAGCTTCGCGACGACAGCACGCGCAAGGCCCTGGGCAAGTGGCTGAGCGATGAAGCCCTGCGCTTCGACGGGTGCCGCTTCGTGCTGACCTGCCGGCCCCATGCCTTCGAGCGGGCCCGTGGCAAGCTGACCGAGCGCTTCCGCCCGGTCCGGGTGCAGCCCCTCAGCGACGAAGCGATCACCCGCTATGTACACGCGTGGTGGTCCGCCGTGCAGGGCGAGCACTGCGAACACCTGACCCCATCCCAGGCCGATGACAGAGCGAAGAAGCTCCTCGATGAAGTGCTCCACAGCGGCGTTCGCCTCGCTGCCCTCCGACTGCTTCAGTTGGCGGCGAATCCCCTGACCCTGTCGATCTTGTGCCTGGTGGACTGGGCCATCGGCCGCCTGCCCAGGGCCCGCGCCGAGCTGTACGACGAGTGCCTGAGCGTGCTGCTGCAGACACGGCCAGAGCAACGGGATGCCACGATCAAGGGCCTGGACGCCCGTCAGGGCAAGCTGCTCTTGCAGCCGCTGGCGTGGCAGATGCAAGAAGCCGCAGCCGACGAGCTCTGGCGCGAAGACGAGATCCCATCCCCCAAGGCCCTGTCCATTCCGGCCGTGACCCAGGCCCTGACACAGAGCGCGGCTCGCCTGCCAAAGCTGGCCGACGCCAGCGGAGTCGTTGACATCCAGGCCGTGCGGGTTCACCTGGAAGAGGAGTGCGGTGTCCTGGTTCGGCCCGAGCAGGACGAACTGGCCTTCGCCCACCTGACCTTCCAGGAGTACCTGGCCGCGGCCTACGCCCAAGAGCAACCGACCCGGGCCGCAGCCCTCGCCAAGCTGGCCCACAAGCCGGCTTGGCGCGAGGTCATCCTGCTGGCCATGGGGCTGCCGGGCCTTGGCTGGCCCCTGCTGCGCGGGCTGCTGTTGCACAAAGACGTCGGCGAGCTCGAGGATCTCATCCGCCGGGCCGTCGCCGAAGCCGATGTGGCCCTGGCGGGTCCCTTCATCGACGTTCTGGACAAGGCTGCAGCGGGCCACAAGGTGCCGGCAAAGCGGCTCATCGTCGCGCTCCGACTGCTGCCGGAGAGCGCCTGGCGCGATGCCGCGAAGTCCCTGGAGGCGCTGGCGGAACACCAGGACGCGCAGATCTCGGCCCTGGCCACGCGCATGGCCACGCTCAACAGGGGCGCCCCCGTGGTGGCCGGCGGCGACATCGTACAGGACCGCCCGATCGAGACCGCCGCGGACCTGGCGCGCTTCCAGGTCCAGCGCCGCGAGCTGCCCGTCGTGAACATGCCCCTGGTGTGGGTCCCACCCGGGGTGTTCTGGATGGGGTCGAGCGACCAGCCGCGGCACCCAGCCTATGATCTAGACGGTGGCATCAATGAGCGTCCACCGCGCCGGGTCCGCATCACCCAGGGCTTCTGGCTGGGCGAGCACCCGGTCACCAACGCCCAGTGGCGGGTCTTCTGCGAAGCCACCGGCGCTGACCCACCGTCGACCTGGCGACAGGAAGGTTTCGACGGTCAGGACGTCCCGGTCACCAGCGTGTCCTGGCTGGAGACGCAGCGCTTCCTGGCCTGGCTGAGCGGCCGTCTGGGTGGTGAGACGGCCCGGCTGCCCAGTGAAGCCGAGTGGGAGTGGGCGGCGAGAGGCCCCGAGGGGCGCTGGTATCCGTGGGGTGGTGATAAACCCATGTCGCAGCTCGCCGTCTTCGGCCGCCCTGACCACCCGTTGCCCGTGGGGGGACGTC
>JAADHA010000213.1:0-3278 GCA_013152105.1 Oligoflexia bacterium
AGGCCAGGCGCAGCGGTCGTCCGTAGGCGTCGATGATGGGGTCGCCACGCTGGGCGCAGGCTTCGCGGGCCTTGGCCCACAGGCTGGCCATGGCGGCGTTGTCGAGCTGCTGGCCGGCGGGGGCGGTGGTCTCCCAGCTTTGGACCTGGGCGTGCAGCTCGGCCAGAGCGCTGTAGAAGTGGTCAGAGAGGACCAGCAGGGGGTCGAAGCTGTCGACGCTCTGCACCCTGACGTCGCGGTCCGTGTCCTGCGGATCGGGGATCGCCGAGACCCGCAAGACTGTGGCTGCGGCCGCGTTGTCGCCACGGACCCGACCCAGGCTGAGGGCCTGGCCGTCCAAGATCCCGAAGGCAGGGTCGTCGGTCTGGACCGGGTCGCGCAGGGACTCCAGCGAGTCCGGTCCGGGCAGGGTCACGAGCTGGCCCAGGCTGGCGTCCACGCCGATCAGGCCGACAGCGGCGGGGCCTCCCTGGCCCGCGTGGCTGGTGCTGATGCTGAGCGTGGCGCGATCACCGGGCGCGTAGCGTTCCCGCGCTGATGTCACGCTGAGGTCGAGCTGGCCTTGGGCTCGGACGAAGACGCGCGCGGTGGCGCCGGACCAGTTCACGCTGAACCAACCATCCAGGTCGTCGGGCAGGTCGAAGCTGGCGGTGCGGCTGTCGGGGTCGAGCTTCGCGACCAGGGTCTTGCCCGACTGGTGGGTCATGACCAGCTTCTCGGGCAGCTCGCCGCTGAAGTCCGGCCCGCGCAGCAGCTCGATCGCGACCGCCTGGCCGCGTTCGGGCAAGACCGGGTTCGCGCGCAGGCGCACGGCCGGGATGGTGCCCGGCGACAGGCGCAAGGTGGTGTGGCCCAGGTCTTCGCTGCCGGCCTTCGCGACGACAGTCAGTTCGTAGCCAAGCATCGTCGTCGGCTGGGGCGCTTGCGTGGAGAACCGGTTGGCCTGCACGACGGAGAGGTCGACGACGCCGACCGCGTCCTTGGCCGCCGGCCGGTCCAGGCTCAGGCCCTGGATGCGGGACTGGACACAGGCCACCACAGCGTCGGAGAGGGGGCTGCGGGCGCGGCTCAGCCACTGGTTCTGCACCGTTCGCTTGCCGGCACTCAGGCGCCACTCCAGGCGCCGGGGCAGGGGCGCGCTGCCCAGATCCTCGGGCAAACAGGAGCGTGCATCTCGGGCCGCTCGGTCCAGTTGGGTCTGGAGCGTCGGGGGCACCGCGGGCCAGCCACGCGATGTCATCGAGAGATGAGGGATGTCCGGGTCAACGACCGTCCAGCTTGCCTTGAGCAGACGTGGCGAGCCGGGGGGCAGGCGCCGCCTGAGCAGGATCCTGGCGATGCAGCGGGCCACGTCGTCGTCGGCCGCGAAGGGCTGGATCTCGCCGCCGGGGCTGGCGCGCAGCACCAGTCCAGCGCGGCCTTGGCTTGCAGTGCTGAAACGGGCGCAGCCTTGCAGGTCGTCGGACCAGGCGTCCAGGCTGCGTTGGTCGGCCAGGTCCACGGTGTGGCCATCCAGCAGGTCGGTCACCGACGGAGAGCCCAGCGCCTGCACCCTGGGCGGGGGACGCACGGGCAGGGCCGGCACCAGGACGTTGACCGCCGGGCCGGGGTCGATCTGCAAGGCGGCGACGCCATCGACGTCGGTGGCGGCTGTTATCCCCGGGTCTCCAGGATCCCAGGCGCGGCTCACGGAGAGCGCCACCTGGCGCAGGGGCTGGCCGTCTGGGGTGGTCGCGCGCAAGTAGACGCGGTTGTTGAAGCCCTCGACCAGGCCATCGCCCAGCTCGGTGACGGCTTGGACCTGGATCCGGTCCTGTGAGAGCAAGAGCTGGAGCCGGCCGCGCACCCGATCGCCCGCGGGGTCCATCGCGTCCAGCGTGGTGCTCAGCTTGGCCTGGCCCAGCAAGTCGGCGGGCACGACGGGAAGCTTCAGGCTGAAGGCACCGTTGTCGTCGGCGCTGGCCGTCGTCGGGAGACCGCCGGGGCTGCCGTCGGTCCAGCCCGTGGGGGGAGGCCACGCCCCGCTGGTCCGCCAGTTCATGCTCAGGACGGCCCCGGGGACGGGGGCGCCCGAGGCATAGACCACTTGGCCCGACACGACGGGCCTGTCGCCGGGTCCGTACCAGGGTCGGTCGGCGGTGGCCTCTACGCGAAAGCGAGGCAAAGTGAAGGGTTCCACGCGCACGGTGGTGGTGCCGCTGTCGTCGCCGCTGTCCCACCGGATCTGCCAATCACCCGAGCTGGCCTGTTCGTCCAGGGGGAAGCTGCCGCTGACGATGCCCCAGTCGTCCGCGGTGGCCCGCTCTTCCAGCAGGACCGTGCCATCGGGATCGGTGACGACGAAGATCCCGGGGCGCTTCGCCAAGGGTGTCAGGTCGGCGGCCCGCAGCACGAGCGCGCGGATCAGGATGGTGTTGCCGGGCTCGTAGAGGGGCCGGTCGGTGAGCAGGTGGACGCGCGCCGGGGCGTAGAGGGGCAGGGGAGCGTCGAC
Source organism: Oligoflexia bacterium (assembly GCA_013152105.1). Classification (GTDB taxonomy): domain Bacteria; phylum Myxococcota_A; class UBA796; order UBA796; family UBA2385; genus UBA2385. Next base: position 2,492 of record JAADHA010000213.1, read on the forward strand.
GCTTGCGTCGCCCAGGCGGGCGTGTGTGTCCGCACGCAGAATGTAGTCGCCATCGGGCAGATCGGCGGGAAGCATGATGCCGGCCCGTCGGGCGCTGCCATAGCCCCGCTGCCAGGACTTCCGAGGTGACAGCGCCAGGATTTCGCCATCGGGCTTCACCAGGCTGAGTGACACGTCGGGCGCCCGCACCTCTGCTGTCCGGTCATCGTCCGCCCGGTTCACCGTGTAGTGCGCCATCTCGCCGACCAGAACGTCGCGCCACACACCGCGGCGCAGCCCGTCGGCGTTGATCCAGGCGGTCGGCACCGGTCGGCCGGCCGGGCAGGACTCCACCACGATCCCGAAGCGCAGCCAGGCTGGCAGGCAGACGAAGAACGAGGCGCAGCCCATGGCCAGGATGATGAAGCTGGCAGCGACAGCGAGCAGCAGCCGTCGCAAGGGGAAGCCCTGGCGAGGCGCGTCTGTGGGATCCGTGCGGGTCACACCTACCTCCGGGCCGATGATACGGCCTGAGGTGGCCTGGGCTTACACGACGCCGGGATCTGTCTCGCCGGTGCTTAGGAAGTGGCGTACCTTCCGGGCCACTTCGGTGCTGTGCCTGACGCAATCTCGGACGCCCGGGCCGTCGATGTGGCTGCCCGTCAGGAACAGACCAGGATGTCGCACCTGGACCTGACTGGCGACGGCGACGCGGTGCAAGTGCCCTCGGGTGTACTGCGGGATCGCCTGGGCGTGGCGGGTGATGTGGACCATGCGCGGCTGGCCCTTGGGCTGCCCCAGGAAGCGG
>JAADHA010000213.1:3341-5302 GCA_013152105.1 Oligoflexia bacterium
CCCACCATCGTGCGCAGCAGGACTTCGCCCTTGGGGGCGTGCGTGGGGAAGGTCGCGGACACGAAGATCGTGCCCAGGACACCGACCTCCTGGCGGCTATCACCCGCCACCAGGACGCCGAAGCCATCGACGGGCTGGTCGAAGGCCGCCTGGTCCCAGGCGACCGTGCAGACGGCGATGGGCGCGTAGGGGATCTCGTCGAGGGCGCGGGCGGCGGCGGCGTCCAGACCCCGCAGGGTCGCGGCCTGGGCATAGGCCGGGGTCGCGAGCACCACGGCGTCGGCGGTGATGGCCCCGTCGTCGGTGTGGACCGTCCACGCGTCACCCCGAAACTCGACCGCCCGGACGGCTTGGTCGGTTTGGATGTGTTCCGCCAACAGCCCGGCCACCCCCCGCGTCAGCGAACCGCTGCCCCCCACCAGGGCCTGGAGTTGAGGGCGAGGGCCGGTCCGCGGCGTCTTCATGGCACCGACGATCAGGCTGCGGTGGGCCCGCTCCATTTCCCACAGCTTGGGGAAGGCGGCCCGCACGGACAGTTCGCGAGGGTCGGCACCGTAGATGCCGGCGACCATGGGCGCGACCAGCCGGTCCACGACGCCCTGACCCAGGCGGCGGCCGGCGAACTCGGCCACGCTCTCGTCTGCTTCGGGATCGCCGCGGCTGATCAGCGGTTCGGCCAACATTCGCAGACGGGTCGGCCAACTGAGGAGGTGGGTGGAGAGCAGCGCTGTGGGCCCCATGGGGACCGGATGCCGCTGACCAGCCGCCCAGATGTAGCGGGCCTTGGAGTTTTTGCTGGCGGGGACGATCTGGTCGGTCAGGCCAGCCAGCTCCAGCAGATGGTCGAGGGCGGGCTCGCCAGAGAGCCAGCTTGACGGTCCCATGTCGATGACGTGGTCGTCCTGGTTCTCGCTCCAGGTCACCCCACCGACCCGGGGACCGGCCTCGAGCAGCGTGACGCCGATCGGCTCGCCTGCGTCCGGGTCCGCGGCCAGGCTGGCGGCGAGCGCCAGACCGCTGACACCACCCCCGATGACGCAGACTTCTGTGTGCATTCGAGACTCCGCTTGCCATCGCTGGCGTGGTTGGGGGAGGGGAGTTGACGGGCCTCTTGTAGCGTCTGCTCGCTGACCTGGCACGGTCAGGATGGCGTGGTCGATCCATCCTGAGCTTGGCGCCACGAGACGTCCCAGCCGGCGCGATCCTCGGCCTGGTGGACCAGGGCGGCGAGGGTTCGCAGGAAGGTGGGTCGGGTCGCGACCGTGGGGGCTCGGACGAGGGTGTGCACGCCGTGGGCCTTGGCCGTGATCTGGAGCTCGGAGTCCAGTTCGACCCGCGTCTCGACGTGGTCGCTGGTGAAACCGATCGGCACCAGCACCAGGCACCCTTGGCCCTGGTCTCCGAGCTTGGCCACCATATTGCGGACCTGCGGCGAGGGGCCGCGCCCCAGCCCAGGGGCGCGGGTGTAGGCCAGGCTGTAGGGGCGTGAGAGGTGGCTGCGCGCCACGACCGCGCGGACGGTGGCGGCCACCTGCTTGGGGTAGGGGCCCAGGCGACCGGGGAGGCCGCGCGCGCAGAAGATCACCTGGTAGTCGCCGCTGCCTTGGGGCAGCTCGAGCAGGGCCTCGCGCAGGGTCTCGACGATGGCGTCGATGTAGAGCGGATTGTCGGGGTAGCCCTGGACCTGGGCCACCGGTCCCTTGTGGGCTCGCAGCGCCAGCGCGGCGTGGCGCAGGGGTGAGATCGTCGTGGGCCCGCTGACCTGGGCGTTGAGGGGCAAGAGCACCACGCGCTCGCCAGGTCCCAGGTCCATGGCGGCCTGGGCCGCGGAGGGACCGGCGTAGCGCAGCACCGGCCGGACCGCGTAGTTTCCGCCGAGCAGGCGCCCCAGGTCCCGCGCCTGGCGCTCGATCTCGGCCCAGCGCAGGGTCTCGACGTCGACCGCGGCACAGCGGTCCGAG
>JAADHA010000616.1:0-3277 GCA_013152105.1 Oligoflexia bacterium
ATGCGAAGCGCACCGGTCAAGGCGCCCCCCGCCATGTCCGCAAGCTGCAGCGAGGGTGGATCGGGGATGCCGTCGTGGCGCTGGCCAAGCGCCAGCACACCACACAGGGCGGCGTAGCCCAGATCATGCCCTGGGGCCTCGCGAAGCGGTCCGTCCTGACCAAAGCCCGAGATGCTGGCCACGACCAGGCGCGGGAATTCCCGACACAGCGCGGCCGGATCCAGGCCGAGCCGAGCCATCACCCCAGGCCGAAAGCCCTCCACCAGGACATCGGCGTCGGCGAGCAGGCCCCGCAAGGCCGCCCGGCCCTGGGATGTGCGCAGGTCCAGGGACAGCGAGGCTTTGCCACCATTGACCGAGGCGAACCAGGCGCCGTCACCCGCCGGCGTGTAGGGCGGCATATTCCTGGCCCAGTCGCCACCCAGCGGGTCCTCGATGCGCGTGACCTGTGCACCGAGGCCCTGGAGATACCAGGTACAGGCCGGCCCCGGAAGCAAGCGGCTGAGGTCGATCACCCGCGTGCCCGAGAGCGGGCGGGTGGGGGGCTGCGAGACTGGCAAGGAGGGCGCCAAAGGAATCAGGCTGCCGAGGGGAGCACACTTTGCAGGCGCAGCGCGAGGCCGATGTCGCCCAACAGGCGCAGACGCCCGTCCAAAAACGCGTCGCGCGCGTCCAGATTGCCCCGTACGATGTCCATGAACACGTCCGCCGGGCACCGCACCGTGCAGTCGCGTGGGCCCGCCTGGAGTGGCTCCAAGCGCGTCCTACCGGCGACCGTCGAGACTTGCCAGTCGCCGCCGCCCGGCCCGGTGATCTGGAAGCCGACCACCACGTCTTCTGGCAGGGCATCGCCAACTCGGCGCAGCAGCCGACTGCCGAGCGTCTCCTCAAAAAAGAGACGCGGGTCCTGGGCCATGAGCGGCGACCCGGTACCGGTCCGTTCTGTCTGCATTGGCATCACGGTTCCCAGGGTAGATGCGAGACGCCAACCAGGCGGCGCACCGATGGCGTCGCCACGCTCGCAGCGAGCCAGCAGGATAGCGGCACAAAACCCGCGCGTCAACGCCTCCCTGCTCCGTCCTTCCCCGGCCCCGGTCATGCCAGAAACACTGGCCACAGTGCAGCTACCCCGCCCGATCTTCGTCGTCTCCGATGGTACGGGCGACACGGCAGAGAAATTGGTCCGGGCGGCCCTCTTGCAGTTCAAAGATGTCGTGGTCTTCGTGCGGACCTTTCCCCAGGTCACCGAGCCCGAGCAGCTCTCCCGGCTCTATCGACACGCGGCGCGTGAACGAGCCATCGTCGTCACAACCCTGGTTCGAAGCGATATGCGGCGGGCCGCGGCGGGCCTGGCCAAGAATCACCGGGTGCGCACGGTGGACGCCATCGGCAGCCTCCTGGTCCAGCTCACCGACTTCCTCGAGACATCCCCAAAGGGCGTCCCAGGCTTGATGCACCAGGCTGACGACGCCTACTTCGAACGGGTCGCCGCCGTGGAGTTCGCCGTCAAGGCCGATGACGGCAAGGAACCGCGGCTTCTCCCCCGCGCCGACATCATCCTGGTCGGCGTGAGCCGCACCTCAAAGACCCCACTCTCGGTCTTTCTCGCCCACAAGGGCTACAAAGTCAGCAACGTGCCCGTCGTGCTGGGCCGACCGCTGCCGGACGACATCCACGACATCGACCAACGCCGCATCTTCGCCCTGACCATCGACCCGGCCAGCCTGCTCGAGATCCGCCGCCAGCGGGTCCGCACCATGCGCATGATGCGGAACACCAACTACGACGACATGGACAACATCCTGGCCGAGCTCGAGTGGGCCGATGACCTGTTCCGACGCAACCCCTCCTGGCCGGTGATCGATGTGACCCGCAAGGCTGTCGAGGAGACCGCCGCGACGATCCTCCGAACGATCAACGAACGAGGCCTGGCCAACGACTGGCGAGAAGCCGGCCAGCTCTGAACTCAACAAAAGTTCCGGGCGCGTGCACCCCTCTGGCGCGCTAATCTTCCGGTACCGTCACATCCTGGTCCGTGGCGGTGCCGTTGACTTCGTCGCGGCGACGGTCACTGAGTGGGTGCGCGTTGATTGGTTCAGTCCTCGACAAGTACCGGATCCTGGAGAAGATCGGCGAAGGCGGCATGGCCTCCGTCTACCGGGGCGAGCACGTCACCCTGGGTCGCGAAGTGGCGATCAAGATCCTGCATCCCCACCTCTCCACCCAGGCGCGCAGCCGTCAACGCTTCGCGCGCGAAGCCAGGGCGATCGAGAACCTGCGCCACGACAACATCCTGCGCATCGAGGACTACTCGGGAGAGTCCGCCCCCGACTGCTACATCGTCACGGAATTCATCGACGGGGAGACGCTCCAGCAGCTCCTCGCGGACCACGGCGCACTACCCAGCGAGGTCGTCGCCCTGATCGGGCTGCACCTGGCTGACGCGCTGGCCTACGCCCACGACCTCAAGATCATCCACCGGGACCTGAAGCCCGAGAACGTGATGATCAAGAAGGACGGCACGGTGAAGCTGATGGACTTCGGCATCGCCCGCTTCCTCGACGAGATGCACCTGACCCTGACCGGCGCCCTGGTCGGCTCACCCGCCTATATGAGCCCCGAGCAAGCGATGGAGCGGGTGCTCGATAGCCGCTCGGACCTGTTCAGCCTGGGTACGCTGCTCTTCCACCTGGTGACCGGACAGCTCCCCTTCGCCGGCAACAACCCCAGCATCGTCCTGCGCAATATCATCGAAGGAAACCGACCCAGCGTGTCGGACCTGGCCCCGACCATGGCCTGCTCCCTCGCCGAGCTGATCCATGCGCTGCTCCAGACGGACCCCAACTATCGCCCCGCGACCGCCCGAGATGTGCATGACCGCCTGGTCGACATCCTGGCCGAGGTCGATCTTCAGCCGGATGACCCCGAGTGGTCCTTGCAGTGCTGGCTGGTGGATCCTGCTGGCTACGCAGACCGGCTGGACGAGCGGCTGCGGCACGTGCTCTTGACCCGGGGCAAGGCTCGCCTGGAGGCCAGGGACCACCTCGGCGCCCTCCAGCTCTTCAATCGCCTGCTGACGATTGACGAGCGTCACGGCCAGCAGAACGAAGAAGTCCTGGCGCTGGTGCAAGGCATGCACGGCTCCCAGGATGCACCGCGTCGATCATCGACCTGGCTGTTCGCCGGGCTCGGTCTATTGGCCGCGGCCAGTCTGCTGACCTGGTCTTTGTGGCCCGCGCCGCGGACCCTCAGCGGGGCGGCCCCGTTGACCGCAATC
>JAADHA010000616.1:3299-5190 GCA_013152105.1 Oligoflexia bacterium
TCCCGCAGAGCCTCTCTTCTCCGCCGATCTCGACCCCGCACAAGACCCCGGTACCTCAGACGCCACGAAGTCCGCCCCAGCCGTGCGCCCGGTGCTCAGCCCGCCTGTCCTCAACCCGGTCAAGGCCACTCCCAAGTCAGTCATCGCCAAGGTCCCCGTCGCCTCTCCGCCCAGCTCCAGACGCGCCAGCAGACCCGCTTCCAAACCCGTGGCAGGCAGCATCGAAGCCGGACAGAACGGCCTGAAGGGGTCCGCCTCAGCCGATCAGACCCTGGACGCCACGGGCACTTCCCAGGACCAGCCCCAACAGTCCGGCTTCGTCACGGTCCACGTGCCGAATAGTTGGGGACATATCTACATCGACGGCTCGTACAAGGGCCGCACGGGGGCGCTGCGCGACCCGATCCGGGTCACGCCCGGCACCCACATCCTGACCGTAAAGAACGACCTGGCCCTGACCCACGAAGAGCGCTTCACCATCGCGCCCGGCGAGACGCGGAACATCGAGACCCCTGAACTTCAGCGCCGGCCCGCGACCGTGTCGATCGATGATGCGGTGGATTCAAGCTGCACGGTTCGCCTGGACGGCGCATCGTTTGGAACAGTGGAGACCGCTGGCCGCAGCTTGAATATCGCCAACCCCTCGCAGCGCCACATCCTGATCTTGACCTGCCCTGAGGGCACCACCCAGCACCAGATCGGACCCCTCCAGCCCGGCGAGATGGTGCAGATCCATTGACCCTGGCACCGCGCGGCCTTCGCCTGTGCGGTCCCTTTCGCCCCGACACCGATGTCGCACTCTTGCCGCCCTCCTTGGCCTCTCACCGCCAAACCACTCCCACGCCATGGGCGCTCGCGACTGTGGCACGCCGCATGCATGTTGTTGCTACCGATGACGACGGGCTGTCCCTTCTTCCTGCCCTTCATCGAGGTCGAACAGAACGTGCCTCCCAGCATCGACTACAGCAGCCCAGGCGAGGGCGACACGCTCGAGATCAAGACCGAGCAGTACACCGCCTTTGTCGTCGCGCAGGACCCCGATGACACCGACCTTTCCTTCTTCTGGACCATCGACGGCTACGGCACCCAGGGAGACGCGGTGGCCATTCGGTCCGGCACCCAGATCGGTAGCCAACTCACCATCTCCCGCGACCAGAATTACGACCAGCACATCCTGACCGTCATCGTCTACGATCCGCAAGGCGCAAGCGATCAGCGAAGTTGGCCCATCGAGGTTCTGGAGCAACAGCCATGACCCCAAGCGCCCCATCCCTTCGCATCCTGCGGGCCTGCACCCTGGGCATGCTGGCCACGCTGGCGGCTTGTGCGGATTCCAAGACGGACGGTAACTACGCCGCTGGCTACATCGGCCTCGACAGCGGTAGCATGGACGCCGGCTTGACCTTGCGCCTCGACGTCTTCCCCAGCGATGGGACACCTGATTTGCTGCCGCAGTCGGTCGACCTCGGCAGCGCATCGGGCTGGGACAAGCTGGAAGTCATGATGCGACCCTCCGTCCGGGTCAGCGGGGCGGTCACGGGATTTCTGGCCACCCCGACCGCGATCGATCCGACCGTACCAGGCGAAGCCAATGTGCCGGTCTCGGCACGCATCGACATCCGCAAGTCCCACTCCGTGGCCGGTGCAAGCGCCAACACGGATGCGGACGGAATCTTCGCGATGGCGATCCCGGCGGGCGAAGACTATGACCTGGTCATCGTCCCCGAGGAGACCGCCCGCCTGCCCTTCCAAGTCCGCAGCATGCTGCTACTGGCCGGCGATCTGGACCTGCCCGATCTCTACCTGGACTACGGAGCCCCGGTCTGGGGCCAGGTCACCCGGTCCAATGGCACTCCAGTCAGCAGCGCGATCGTGCACTTGATCGAGACCG
>JAADHA010000480.1 GCA_013152105.1 Oligoflexia bacterium
TCCTGGGCCCACGCATCGACCTGTACGCCAGCGTCGGGCTCAAGCCCTGGCTGCAAGTGTCCGCCTGGCTTCCGGTCGTCGCGACCTTTGCCCTGAGCGATGACAGCACGGGGCCCTGTCCCGACCAGGGACCAGCCGGCTTCTGCGACCCGGCCTATGGAATCGGCAAGGCCGGGGCTGAGCTGCGGGCGGGCATGCTGGGGGGCGACCTGTCCTTGACGCCGGCGCTCGCGCTGACAAGCGACCTCTGGAACAGCGGCAGCCGGGGGCAGTACACGTCGTTGGGCACAGCCGTCGTCTCAGTCATCCCTGGAATCTATATCGGCTACGAGAAGGGGCTTGGCAACTGGCGACCCGGGATCGTGGCACACGCCAACTACGCGTGGAACGTCGGCCGCAGGCGGATCGACACCGGCCCAGATGCGCCGCTGCAGGCGCCAGCCAACGACATCATCGAGGCCATCGAGATCAAGCTGGGCCTGCCGCTGCCGCTGGAGATCAGCGGGGCCTTGGAGGGTGCACAGCGACAGGGCGGCTTGGACTGGGAAGGCGACTACTACGCCAACTACTGGGTCGACAACGCCGACCGCTGGGCGGTGCTGCGGTACCAGGAACTGGTGGTGCGCGGCAAGCTCTCGATCGCCTTGCCGAACGATATGGGCCTGCACTTCCAGGCGGGCAAGGTCATCGACGTACGCAACGGTCCGCCCGACACCTGGGACTTCGGTGTGGGCTGGCACAAGTACTTCGCGCCACGCAGCGGTTGAGCCTGGTGCGGGCACCAAGCTCGGCAACGGCGTACTCTTCTGGCCAGCGACGAAGCGTGCTCTGGAGGTTCAGCCCGCACCGTCACCCATCAGAACCCGCCCGTGCCCCCGCGAAACATCAGCGCGCGGCCCAGGCCCGTTGCCGTCGTGTCCCAGTAAAAGTCCCCAATCAGCAGATCGTCGATCCCGTCACCGTCCAGATCGTGACCCGAGACCACCGGAAAGTTGAGCTCCCCAGTAGAATCCGACGACTCGATGACTACATCGCTGTCGCTGAGCAGGTCGACCGTACCGCTGGCTGGAAGTTCCACGATGTAGACCCCGCCCCGGGAATCATCAATGCCGTCCGGATTCCCTGCCGGCACCACGAGTTCGGCCACGCCATCCCGGTCCAAGTCCCCCCCATAGCTCATGGGCAACGCCGCCGTGTCGGACCCGGGAACACCCCGCAGGACGACCGAGGCGTCGTCCGGTCCCCACAGGGCAGCGCTGCCGTCCCACTCGAAGATGTGGACAGAGCCCGCGTACTCGTCCCCGACCGGCTCGGACCAGGGGTTGCCCAGGACCACCCGGCTTACCCCGCCATCTTCACCGTCGGCATCTTCGATGATCAGGTGATTGAAGCCCCCGGGGATCCAGGCAATGCCGCTGTGGGGGCTCAGGTCCGACTCATCGATGACCACGTCCGCGTCATCCGTCGTGCGGTCCGCGTCGAAGGGACCCAGGAAGATGAGGGTCGTCGACGTGAAGGTCTCGATGCCGTCTTCGAAACCCGACAGGCCGTGACTGAACATCAGGTCACGCACCCCATCACCGTCCACGTCACCGGTCACCAGTCCCCGGCCGGTCTCACACCACTCGCAGCCGGTCGGCCAGATGGCCACCGCGTCATCCAGCCCGGCCGTGCCGTCGAATTGGGCCGGTCCCAGCAGGTAGGTCGCCGCCACATCGGCGTCGGAGGGCACGCTCTTCACCACCAGAACCCCGGCGGCGACCTGCCAGGGATCAGGCCCACCGGGCGGAACCAGCAGCGCCAGGTCGTGGCCGATCTCCAGGTCCGTGCCATCGGGTGGGAAGGTGAGGGCGTCCTCCAGTGACATCTCGGCGGACACCGGGCCCAGCCACAGATCAATCCGGCTTCGGGGCACGTACGCGCTGCCCGAAGCACCCAACATGTAGTCCAGCGTGCCGTCGCCGTCGAAGTCGATGTTGGCCAGAAAGGCGTTCCCATAATTCACGCCATATACCCCGCCATCGTCGGCGCTTGGCAGGATGAAGCGGGCCTGCACCAGGTCGTCCATCGGCACCTGGACTTCGTCCCCAACAGCCGGCGCACGCAGCTCAAGCAGCCAGGCTTCACTGTGGGTAGTCGATCCGTCACTTCCAACGTCGGACAGCCCGACCAGCACCTCGGGCCGCCCATCGCCGTCACTATCACCCGCGAACGCGAAGGCAGAGTTCAGGAAGCTTCCCTCGCGGCCATTGTCTACCCCGTCTGAGTCCACCCGCCCATCCAGCCCACAGCCCGGCTCAAGTCCATCACAGTCGTCATCCAGGCCGTTGTCACACAGGTCGTAGGCGTCGGGGTTCACGTTCGGGTCGGAGTCCAGGCAGTCCGTGCCCTTGTAGGCGTCTTCCGAGCGAAAGCCGTCGCCGTCGGCGTCGAAGTCATCGTCCCCGGCACAGTCACTGTCGACAGAGTCGTACCAGATCTCGGTCGCGCCCGGGTAGACCGAGCTGTCAGAGTCCAGGCAGTCCCCACCCTTCGCGCTGAGCCCACCAGTACAGGCACAGGAGAACACCACCTGATCGTCGTTACCGAAGCCGTCCCCGTCACTGTCCAGGTAGCACTCCACAGCATCGACACTGGTCGAGGGATCGACCACGCCGTCACAGTCGTTGTCGATGCCGTCGCAGGACTCCGCCGCGGCCGGGCTCACCGACGCGTCGCCGTCGTCGCAGTCCAACGCATTGTCCACCCGACCCACAGGCGCTTCGCAGCCCACCACGGCCGTGCCAGCCCCGTAGCCGTCCTGGTCACCGTCCACGTACCAAGACGACCCAGGGCAGCCCGTGTCCTGGGCCACGCCCCCGGCGGGAGGGCCAGGGTCGGTGGTGCAGGCTAGGAGGAGGAGGAGCATCAGAAGCCCAAGCCAAGATTCTGGGCGGTCATGGATGTCTCCGAGACAGGGCCGGTTGATGTTTGCCCAAGTGAGTTGTTCGCTTGGACTACTTCAACGTACCATTCCTGCCCACGCATCGCAACATGAGGGTGGCCTGGCAATCGCCTACTCGACAAGCTCACCACCACAGCGCGTCACCCCCCACGGCCTGTCCGGGCTGGCCAAGCAGCGTGTTCAGTGCGCGGCCCTCGGCGCTGTCGGTGCCCGCGGCCAAGACCACGACCAGCCGGGAGTGGGCCGCGCGCGCCTTGAGCATGTCGTCACGGACATGGTCCTCGACATAGACGGCGTGCGGTTTTCCGGCGACCTCCACCAGGCGAGGCTGGCCGTTGTGGAAGTCGCCCCAGTCCATCGCATAGGGCTGCACGGCGGGCATTGAGGACCAGGGTGCAAGGCGCCACAAGGAAGGCGTGAGCGGGCGCTTGTCGTCGTCGTCGACCCGATGCGGCAGTAGCAGGTAGAGCGCGTCGCCGGTACAGCTCGGTGAGGGCGTGGCGCCGCAGGTCCAGGGCTGGTCGAGGCTGGAGAGTGCCAGGTCCACGGCTCGTTCACGGTCGAGATCCTGCCGCAGCGCAAGCAGGCGCGAGATCCCGTGGCTCAGGGCGAGCCCACCGTGGACCACGACCGCCACGACGGCCAGGCCGCGCACCGCCCGGCCACGAGCCGCGCCCACCATCAGCGCGAGCGGCAAGCCCAGCATGACCCAGTAGGGGAACTGATGAGGAGCGGCGACCCGCAGACCCGTGAGGACTGCCAGGGCGGCTCCCAGGCCCAAGGCGGGCACCAGCAGCCAGGGCTGGCGGCGGGCGCCCAGCAGCGCGGCGGGTGCCGCCAGAAGCCAGACCAGCCCGAAGCGGTCGACGAAGCTGTGGACCACCAGCGCGGTCTTGAAGGGTGGCTGGTTGCCGGTGGCGGTCGCCAGGTGCAGGGCCGGCGCGACCAGGGGCAGGGCGCCAAGAGCCAACACCAGCAACACCCGCCATGAAAGGCGCGGTGGCAGGGTCAGGGCGATGAGCAGCGCCGCCAGGCCGGCCAGAGCGTGGGTCCACGCGGCCAGGATCCCGACCAGGGCCAGGGCCAGCCAGCGCCCGGCCACGGCGCGGTCTCGCAGCACCAGCAGGGCCGCGACCAGGCACGCAGCGAGCGGGTAGTTGTTGACCTCGGCGGCGTAGGCGAGCTGTACCGGGCTGGTGGCGACCAGCAGCCCAGCCAGCACGCTGCGACGAGCGACGAAGGCGGCGGCCAGGGTGGAGGCCAGCGCGGAGCCCAGCAGCCACACCAGCGGCACGGGCGCGAACAGCTCGCTCAGCGCGTGCAGCACCGGCCACAGCGGCGGGTGCAGCCCGGTGAAGGGAGGCGGCTGGCCGTGCGCCAGGGCTTGGACGGTCTGCCACGGATAGGCCGCGTAGAGCCAAGCGTTGGCGCACCATCTGGGTGGTACGCGCAGGACGCGCAGCAGCAACGCCAGTCCCACAGTCAGGGGCAGTGCCAGCACCACCAGCCGGGAACGCGCGGGCGGCCTCACCATCGTCGCTCCACCCGGTACAGCAGGATCGGCCCGCCCGGATCGCGCCGCACCGCGACGGGCTCCAGGCGGTACAGGGTACGCATGCGCAAGGCGCGATCAGCCAACGCGCGACTGGTCCAGGTGCGGTGGATCCCGGCCTCTCCCCACAACACGCAGGGCGCCTGGATCTGGCCGGTCCACAGCCCGACGTGCGAGGGCAGGGCCTGGCCTGGAATCGGAGGCTCGTCGCTCACCTCGACACAGCTCGGATCCGGCGGGGGCAGACCGACCAGCTCGGCCTCGGGCAGGACGGGAGCGGCGTACCAGCGCTGGGCGATCTTGTGGGTACCCAGCGCCAGGCCAACCAAGACCACCAGACCGGGAACCAGGCGGATCCGAGTCGCGGCCACCCCGCACAGCGCACAGGCGGCCAGCCCGGCGAGCAGCTCGTGGCGAAAGCCCTGGTCCGGGAAAGCGGCCGCGATGACGTGGGTGTAGAGCACAAAGGCGGCGACAGGCCAGGCGCGGCGGTCCCGCAAGGCCAACAGGCCGACCAGCAGCACCGGCGGCCCGATGTAACGAAGCAGGGGCAGGTTCATCCGCAGAGACAGCCAGGGATCGCCCAGGTCCGGCGTGCCCAGGCTGTGAAACCAGGCGGCGGCGAGGGGTGGGCCGACCAAGCCCGGCAGACCCACGAAGGGTGCGAGCAGGCCCAGCTCGCCGCGCATGGACACGGCCAGGGCCACCAGCAGGAGCGCGAGCCAGCGGCGGCGCACCACGAAGGCCCACACCAGCAGGGTCGTCGGGAGCGCCACGTTGTAGGCGCTGGTGCTCCAGGCGGCGTGTTGTGGGAGCAGCGCCGCGAACAGACCCGCCCACAGCCCCGCGGCGGTCGAGAAGCGGCGGGCGGTCCACAGGCCGAGGCCCACGGCCGCCGACGCCCCGGCCACCGCGCTGAGCGCGACGAGCAC